>VGAH01000087.1 GCA_016870945.1 Actinomycetota bacterium
TTACTGGTTTGGCGGGGCTTGCCCTGATGCGAGACCCGCGCTTGTCAGTCGCCATTCGGCTGACCTGGTCTTCATCCGGGACACCCCACCGCGGTGGAGGGTTGTCGCCCAGCTAGCCGGAGCTTCTCGCTGGGTCTCGTGACCTAGGCGAAACTTTAGCAGGGGCCTATCAGGGCGTCGCGGCCGAGCCACGGGGGCATGGCACTAGCAACGGCGGCCTCGATCAAATGGGCTAGCCGGTAGTTAGGGTCATCGGCCACGGCCCGCTCAAGAGCACACGTTGCCATCGCCCCTTCACCTGCTTGCCAGGCGAAGATGCCGAGCAAGGTGGCAGCAGGTGCTACGAACCCAGGTGGTGCCACACATTGCACCTGGCGAAGGCGCTCGGCGACATCTCGCAAGAAGGTGGAACCCCCGAGGGGGTGCTCTGCAGCTTGGGTAAGCACTATCGAGATAACCGGGTCGCGAACGTTCGCGTGGGGCAACGACGCCAAAATGTTTATTTGCCCCTGTCTGTCAAGGGTGGTGCTCGCAAAAAGCGCCTGGCAAAGCTCTTGGGGCTTAACTGAGGTGATGTCGGCTAGCTCTGTAGCCGAAATCATTCTTTGGTCACCCTCATCAAGTGATTGAAACGATTGGACGAGTTCTGCGCGAGAAGCCAGTGGCGCGCGGCCCTCGAAAGCGAGTGCAGCCTGCGCACTGCTGACGGCCCCAGTTTCGAGCACACCGCCGCCCCCGTCCGGCTCGCCTGTTTCGGCCACTGAAAACCAGCGGCCTTCTTCGACTACGAGGAAGTCCATCAACCTCGCGCCGGCGGAATTTGCGGCCTGAACTAACGCACCGAGAAGTGGCGCCGCCTGAAATTTCTTATCTGGGTGCATGGGCGATGCGGGCGGGTACGCGATGGCAACCAAGGTGTCACCACCCGCGGTTTGAATTGCGTGAGTAATCGGCTTTAGTAATTCAGACCAATCGGGTGAGGCGTTAGGCAAGTCAGCTCGAACTGTCAATAAGACTCGAGACCTCGACCCACCCATTACGACCAGCACAAGTGACTCTGCCGGCTGAAAGCCGACAAGGTGCGGCACTGCCGCGATCAAGGCTGCCGGGCCATCTAGTTTGATCGCCGTTCGATTGCTAGCGGGGCGGTCGCGCGCTGCGCGATCACGAGTAGTAGTCACGAGCGAACTGTCGGGTGACATGAGCCAGGTGGTGAAGCTGGTGCCACTTCTGTGGGACACCACCGGGTGGGGGTTAAGCGTTAGTTAGGCGGCTCTACCTCTTTTATGCGCGCGTCCCAGTCGCCCGACGGAGCGTTGATCGTGACTCGATCGCCTTCTTTGGCCCCCATCAGCGCCTGGCCCAAGGGTGAATCGAAAGCAACCCTCTCATCGTCTAAGAAGGCTTCGGCTGGGTCTACCACGCGCACTACTTCTTTCTTACGGCCCCCAACTTCTTGAACTGTTACCCGACACCCCAAGATCACCGTGCCTGAAAAATCTTTCGGGTTGATCGTCTTCGCCGTTTCAAGAATCGCCTCAAGGGCAGCAATCTCTTCGAGTTCTCGTCCGAATTCAGCCACGTCTCGTTCATCGCGCCCGGGCTCAGAGAGCATCGGACGCAAGACATTCTCAGCGTGGTGTTTCTTGTCGTTTACTTTCGCAACCAACAACTCGCGCCCCTGCTTCGTCAAGAAAGTGGCGTCAATGGCGGGCAACTGTGTCTCCTAAGCGTTTTCGGTTACGCGCAATCACC
The DNA here is from genome assembly GCA_016870945.1 of Actinomycetota bacterium. Lineage (GTDB taxonomy): Bacteria > Actinomycetota > Actinomycetes > S36-B12 > UBA5976 > VGAH01. Next base: position 1,756 of record VGAH01000087.1, read on the forward strand.
TGATAAACGCAGTCTGCCACAGCGTCTACCCCGGGTATCTGCATGCCATTACCTATGACTCGCCAATACCAACGTGGGCTAGTGGTGAGCGAAATTGCTATGGCCTTTGCGCCTGAAACGAAATTACCGCTCTTGTCACGTAAGTGAATTTGCTCAAGCAACAAAGCCTGCGTGGGTGTGGCAGAAGTCACGTTGCCGGCATCGACGAATGTTTGCAGCGGGGTTAGCTCGACTCTGGTGCGACTAGAAAGCCAGTCGGCTGCCCCTTTGCACATTGGGCAGTCACCGTCATAGAGAAGTTCTTGTTTCACGGTTTCACGCTACGGCGTGCCAAGACAACTTGCCACAGCAAGAAACAGATCACCCCCAAGAGAACCTGCGGAATGTAATAAACCCCGCGCCAAACAAGATCTGCCGCCACCGCCACCTCAGATGACGCACCGTAGAGCTGTAAGAGCGCTTTTAGTGCCGCGTCAGTTGTGCCGAGGCCCCCTGGGGTTATTGGCACCATCAGGCCAAGGTTTGCAAAAGTAAATGCCGCGAAAGTTTCGATAAAGCCAACAGTGCCCCCCACGGCTCGCATGGCGACATAAAGAATCGCAAACCAACTAAATTGCACTGCAAAAAACGCAGGGATGATCCAACGCCATCGCACCTTTAAGACACCGACGACGGTGTTGCGAAAGTTCACCAAACGAGAAGACATATCAAGTGGTGGCTTCTTGATGATACGAAAAACCGGGGCTAGCAACTTTGTCACCAGGTGCCCCACTTTTTCTGCACCTGAGTCGCTTCGCAAAATGATGCCAATGAGAACTGAGACGACGACAACTGCCGCGACCCCGGCTGCCGCACCTGCAATAGTGCTCGCGGTGACCCGTCCAATGATTACCAGCCCCACTAGGCCAAGTACGGGCATGAACAGAGTCATAAATAGATTGCCAACACTCACGATGCCTACCGTGGTGACTGCTGCTTGCGGGGTGATTCGAAACGTCGAAAGCATCGCGTACTGCACGGGTAGACCAATTGCCCCACCGCCAGGTACGGCCATGCTGATGGTGAAGGCGGTTTGTCGCATCATGAAAGCGGGCCAGTACTTCAAGCCGATGGTGGCAGCAACGTAAGGCAGCGGAAAGATCAAGAGATAGATGACGGACGAGGCCGCAAGGGCTGCCGCCCACTCCGGTGGCATCGTGCGAATTGATTCCCAAACTTGACTTAAGTTGGCACTTCGAGCGAACCATCGCCCGACAAAGAACAAGATGGCAGCCGTTGCCACTGTGGCCAGCGTGATGCTTAAGGCACGGTTCTTCCTCTTAGCGGGTTTGGCTGGCGCCGCACCCGAGGTGGCGGGCGAACTAGCGGCAGCGGGTTTTTGGTCAGACATCAGCGGTTAGACAGTAACGGCTGGCCCGGGTCGTGCTTCTGGCCACTCTGTTTCTTTGCCAAGGCACTCAAAGCTTCGAGCGCGACTCGACTCGCCAAGAGAGCGGTTATGTCTGCGTGGTCATAAGGCGGTGAGACTTCAACCACGTCCATGCCGATTACTGGAGCTTCGAGGGTGATCTTTCGAACGGCGTCAAGTACTTCTCTTGACGTAAGCCCACCAGGCTCGGGGGTGCCGGTACCTGGTGCTGAACCCGGGTCAACGACATCGACGTCAACGCTTAAGAAAACTCCGTCGCAATCATCGGTTGCTCTGCGGATGACCTCGTCCAAACAATTGGCTAAGCCCTTAGTGGTTATTTCGCTCATTTCGAAACTGCGCATACCTTGTGCGGCCATCCAGCTAAGGGTTTCGGCCTCGGGCCAATAACCGCGCAAGCCAACTTGTAAGAACCGGTCGCCTCGCACCGCGCCACTTTCAATCAGGCGTCGCATTGGCTGGCCGTGCCCAACAAGCGAGCCGAAAGTCACGTTGCCGGTGTCGGCGTGTGCGTCGAAATGAATCACGCCTAGCCGACCCCAACCTCTAGCTCGTGCCAGGCCCGTTGCATTCGGCCAGGTGATGGTGTGATCTCCACCAATTACTAACGGGAAGGCGCCCGATTTAGAAACCTCTTCGACT
>VGAH01000088.1 GCA_016870945.1 Actinomycetota bacterium
GCTTTCACTGGCTTAGAAGGTTTAACGGGTTTTGCCGATTTTGCTGCTTTGGCGGGCTTGGTGACTTTCGCAAGCTTTGAGACTTTGGCGGGCTTGGTGGGTTTGGCGGGTTTTAAAACTTTGGCGGGCTTAGCAGTTTTTTTGCGTGCCGAAGAAAGGGTTGTCAAGCTCGCCCTCCCGCCGCACTACGAAGAGGCGATTGTGACACACATCTAAACCCCCGACCACTTGAGGGCACGCGCTCATTTCATCGGCCTCAACAGAGCTCTTGCCTGGCGAACGTCTACAAAAGTCGAAGCACGCTGGGTCAAGACTTCGGGTACTGGCATCAGATCACCACCATCGACTTGCCACCAGGCCCGCCATTTCGCAGTCACAACTACCTCGCGCGACCCAGCCCTTAGAAATGTGTGCCGCAATGAGCCCTCTGGCCAAGGTGCGCCCGGCTGGCTCGTTACAAAGCTTGAGTTGCTACCGAACTCCCACACCCATTCAGGCTCAGCAGTAACCACCACTTCCAGCTCGCCTAGGTTCAAAGTTTGCGGCCCAAACTGTGCGGGCTGGTTCACCCAAACGACTATCGGCACATTCGCTGGCACCGGATTCTTAGGTTGCACGCCAACAGTTAGCGGCGGCAGAAAAGCCCACGACTCATTTTTCACTTGAGTCGTAACTCGCTCGGTTGTTTGAAAACCGCCTTCGCTAGCACACCAGGTGCCCATGTATTCCCAAGGGGCATCGCCAACTTTTCGCCACACTTTGACCATCCACCGCCCCGCTGGGCAGCTTGCCCCGATTCCGCCGCAAAACCCCACCTGCTCATCTGGCGAATTAACGTGACACATGCCGCTGGTGCGCCACTGACAATCTGGGCAAATCGGCGAGGCCCGTCTTGTTTCAACTAAACCGTTGAAGTTCGCATCGAATACCACCCCACCACGAGCTACATAGCCGCCTTGTTCTTGATCACCAACTACTTCAGCCGCGCTAGCAGGGCTAAAAGAGCTCGCAAGGCAAACAGAAATCACCAACACCAACGAGGCCGCAACCATTGACTGGCGTCGAAACAAACCGGACACCGAACCTGCATGCCAGAGCGGTGATCCTGGCAGCGACTAACGGGGCGTTAGTGCCCCAGTAGCGCTTGAAAGAGTCTTGGTAATCAATGGTGCGATTGCATCAATTTCGATCAAGAACGCATCGTGGCCATAGTTTGACTCGACAACATGTAGCTCTTGAGCGGTTGGTATCGCCTCCACGAGCTCACGCTGGAGCTCAAGGGGGTAAAGCCGGTCTGTGTCTATGCCGGCAACTACCACTGGCTGGGTTATGGCGCCTAACGCTGCCCTAAAGCCGCCCCGACCCCGTCCAACATCAAAGGTGGTCATGGCATCGGTAAGTGCAACGTAAGTGCCTGCGTCGAAGCGGTGAGCGAGTTTGTCTGCGTGGTGATCTAGATAAGACTCGATCGCGAATCTGCCATCGGCGTAAGGGTCTTCACCCAACTGGTGCTCGCGCCCGAAGCGAACATTGAACTCAACGTTCGAGCGATAGGTGGCATGGGCGATACGTCGTGCCACACCCATGCCGATGTGGGGCCCGCAGCCGGGTGCCGCGTCGTGGTAATTACCGCCACGCCAGTTCGGGTCTGCGGTTATTGCCGTTATCTGAGTCGACTGGGTAGCTACTTGATCGGCGCTCGAGTAAGCACTGGTGGCAATGAGCAGCGCAGAAGAAACCTTCTCAGGGTGGCGAACAAGCCACTCGAGTGCGCGCATGCCACCCATCGAGCCACCAATGACACTTCGCCATTTGGTTACCCCAAGCAGAGTTGCAAGTCGACGTTCGACTTCAACTTGGTCGGCCACGGTAATTCGCGAGAACCGCCCACCCCAGGCGCGGCCATCAGGTGCAACTGACGAGGGGCCAGTCGTGCCCTGGCACCCACCCAAAACATTGCTCGCGACGATGAAGTACTGATCGGTATCAAATGGTTTGCCCGCACCGACTAGCTCGTGCCACCATCCGCGGGTCTTTTGCCCAGGTGCTACCTCACCGTGCACGTGCGCGTCGCCTGTAAGCGCGTGCTCGATCAAAATCGCGTTGTCACCTTGTGCGTTTAACGCGCCCCAGGTCTGGTAGGCCACGGTTACCTCGGGTAATTGGCCGCCAAGTTCTAGCGCGAGTTGACCAACTTCTACGAATTTTCGCTCGGCAACTGGGTCACCGGGTTGCCAAGCCCCCGTCACTGGGACGGGGGCTGACACCACTTCGTTTGCGTTGCGTCCGCGGGCATATTGATCTGCTCGCGGGTGTGCGTGTGCCACTAGTTAGGCCGACTTTGCTGCGCGAAAACCTGCGTCTAGGTCGGCAAATATGTCGTTGAGGCTCTCTAAACCGACGGCTAAGCGAACCAAGCCCGGTGTGACACCGGCACTTCTTTGCTCGGCCTCGGTTAGCTGTGAGTGCGTGGTTGAGGCCGGGTGAATTACCAGGCTTCGCACGTCGCCAATGTTGGCAACGAGACTGTGTAGTTCGAGTGCGTCAACGAACTTAATGCCTGCTTCTTTGCCGCCTTTGATCTCAAACGCCAGCACAGCACCGACACCTTTAGGCCCGTATTTCTGCCCGCGCTTGTACCAAGGGCTCGATGGCAGCCCTGCGAATGCGACACTTTCGACTTCGTCGCGGGCTTCTAACCATTCGGCCACAGCTTGCGCGTTTTGAACGTGGCGCTCCATGCGAAGGCTCAAGGTTTCTAGGCCTTGGGCTAGTAAGAACGCATTAAATGGCGAGATGGCTGGGCCGAGATCACGAAGCAACGTGATTCTTGCCTTGATGATGTAAGCCAACGGCCCAAGAGCTTCTGAGTAAACCAAGCCGTGATAACTCGGGTCTGGGTTTACGAAGTTTGGGAACTTCGCCCCGTTGGCTGCCCAATCGAACTTGCCAGAGTCAACGATTACCCCGCCGATTGCGGTGCCGTGACCACCTAAATATTTGGTGGCCGAGTGCACCACGATGTCAGCGCCCCATTCGAAAGGCCGAATGAGGTAAGGGGTTGGCACGGTGTTATCAACGATTAAAGGAATACCCGCCTCGTGTGCCACCTTCGATATGCCCTCTATGTCAAGGACGTCGTTCTTCGGGTTGGCCAAAGTCTCGCCATAGAAGGCCTTGGTGTTAGGTCTGATCGCGGCCTTCCATTGCGCGAGGTCATCTGGGTCTTCTACGAAAGAGACTTCGATGCCAAGTTTTGGCAAGGTATAGTGAAAGAGGTTGTAGGTGCCCCCGTACAAACTCGGGCTTGAGACGATGTGATCACCTGAGTTGGCCAGGTTCAATATCGCCAAAGTTTCGGCCGACTGCCCGCTCGCGGTAAGCAGTGCGCCCACCCCGCCCTCGAGTGCAGCTATGCGCTCTTCGACCACCGCTTGGGTGGGGTTCATGATGCGGGTGTAGATGTTGCCTGGCTCAGCTAGTGAGAACAGGTCGGCTGCGTGCTTCGCATCGCGAAACTCGTAGCTAGTCGTTTGATAGATCGGCAAAGCCCTGGCTGAGGTTTGCGAGTCAGGGTTTTGGCCTGCGTGAATTTGCTTGGTTTCGAAGCCCCATGCTTCACTCATTTGATTTGACGCCCCTTTACTGGTTTGGCGGGGCTTGCCCTGATGCGAGACCCGCGCTTGTCAGTCGCCATTCGGCTGACCTGGTCTTCATCCGGGACACCCCACCGCGGTGGAGGGTTGTCGCCCAGCTAGCCGGAGCTTCCCGCTGGGTCTCGTGACCTAGGCGAAACCCTAGCAGGGG
>VGAH01000089.1 GCA_016870945.1 Actinomycetota bacterium
CAAGTAACTTCTGTGCTGGGCTGATACGTCGTGACGAAATCTTCAGATTTCACTATTTCTTTATTGCGCCAGAAATCGCGGGTTACCTCGATACGAAAACCCGGCTGACCCTCTTGAGGCACACAACCTTCGCCTGTTTGCTCGATTATCGAAAAATCGCTAAAGACCTCTCGCTCGCCAAAAGTGGCGGTAATTTCGTCATAAACGGGTGTGCCCCACATTGAAACGGTTACTGAAGTCCCATTCGCCTTAGCGCTAATCAAGATATTGCTCGCGGTGGTATTTCGAAATCGCAAGTCAAGGCTGCCCCAAGAAACTGTGGCTTCAAGCCCAGGTGTGTAGCGGTCGATCCAAATGGTGTGTGCTTGTTGTTCGATCGGTTCGAGGCCTGCAAAGAAGGCAGCCCCCCAAGTAGCTGCGGTCGTGATCGAAACCCCACCCCCGTATGACATGGCCAGTAAGCCCCCGGGGCCGATCACTATGCCTTCTACGTATCCGTTTTCGGGGGTGCGCTGCTTGATGGTCGAATTCATAGAAAAAATTTCATCTGGCGCAAGCAACGTGCCATTTAACAATTCGGCGGAGCGACCGACGTTGATAGTTCGATACTCGGCCTCGTCAAACTCTTGGGTGTAAGTACCTAACAGAGTGCGAATACCCATCTCGTCTAACTCTTTTTGGTCATAAAAGTGTCTGGGGCCAAACGCAACTCGCTGCGTGCTGCCGCTCGCAAGATCACGTTCGGTAAAGATTGGACGGGTTACCTCATCTCGTAATTGCGTTAGCGCATTTGATATAGAGCTACGCTCATTAGAAGAACCAAGCTCTTTGTCCTGCAGGTTAGCTTGGGCACCTATGCGACTGGTTGTTAGAGCGACGACCCCAATCACAACGACGACACCCAGCACGGCGCCTAACCAAAGCCAAACGCTCTTCACTTAAGTCCTTTCACGCCCTTCTTGTGTTTGTTCGGCCGTCAAAGACCCCGCCACACAGGTGGCCAAAACCTGAGACTACGTTTGGCCTACAAGCTCAGATAAAACACCAGCCTCAGGAGCACCCATGACCCAAGACCCAACGCCACAAGAAGGCGCTGAACCCGTCGTCGCTACCGATACCGCCTGGTTAGACGGGATCTTGCTCGACGAAAGCCAGGCTGACAACGCAGATGAAACTGCCAAAGACACGGCGAGCACGTGGGCCGACCCGTTAGCGCTCGACAAATCTGAAAAAGCTGCTCAGCAGCGCCAGGGCTGGTTGCAAAAGACTTTTGGAGTTTCACCGAAACCTGATAAAGAAGTCACAGACCTTAAAGAAAAAATCCGCAAACTTGAGGCGCAATTACAAATCTTGGCTGCTCGTCCAAGTGTGTATGAAATGGACGACTCCGAGCTACTCGCAGTGGCCGGTGAAGATGCGGCAATCATGGTGCGAGCAGCCAAAGCAAAAGCTCAGTCCATGTTGCAGGAGGCAGACCACAAGGGAGAAAAGATTCGCGAAGAGGCCAGCCGCGTGCTGGCTCAGGCCAAGGCGCAAGCTCAAACCCATCTGAAAGAAAATCGCGAGGAATGCGAAGAACGTTTAGGGGCCGCGAAAACTAAAGCTGACGAAATACTGAGCGGTGCTGAAGAAGAGGCCAAAGCTCGGGCAGACCGTGCGATCCGCGAGCATGCTCGACTCTTGGCCGAGGGCGATTTACGACTTGAAGAAGTTCGTGTCGAAGTCGAGCGCATGCGCGCGGAAACGAAAGAAAGAAGCGAAGAGTGGATTGCTCGTTCAAGAGCCGAAGCCCAAGCTGAAGCAAAGAGCGTTTTGCAAGACGCGTACGACGAGCGCGCAAATGCGATTGCAAGACTAAAGCTGCAAAGCGACAGGGCTAGGGAACTGGCTGAAGAGTCTGCGCGAGTCAAACGCCATTTGACGGAATTTGCTGACGATATTCAACAGTCACTTGAAGCGCTTAAAGCCAAGATTCGCGAACTAGACGAACGTGCGGGCGGCAACGCCGTGCAAACAGAAACGACCGTTAAGAACGTCTAGCCCTCGCTGCCTTCTTGACTGGCCACGTCAAGGTGGCAGCACCTAGTAAGCCAGCTACGACCAAATAAATAAAGGTCTTGGTGTCGGCTTGCAAGACCACGTCACCAGCCGTCGTTTTAAACGACCCGGCAACCGTCGCGATTAGCCAACCAAAACCCATCACCAGGCCGCCGTAGCGAGAACCCATTGCCAAATTGATGGCGCGCAAAGAGAAAATCAATAGCCCAACCGCAAGCACTATGCCAATTGGTAGATCCACACCGAACAAATCAACGCTTATGGCCTGAATAAAACCAGTGGCTAGACCTAACACGAACCCCAAAGGCAGGGCGATAAGAACCAAGACAAGCTGACGTGACTTCACTTCACACCAGCAAAAAGGTCACTCTCGAGTTCATCGGGTGCCCCACCTACCGCGGCGGCATCAAATAACGAACCACCGACTAAGCGATAGAACTCATTACCCCAAGCCTCTGGGCCCATCTGTTCGAAAGCCAAGAAGAAATCCCCGCCCTCTTCGACTTGAGTTTGGTGTGCGCGTAAAGCGGCCATCTTCTGTGGCACAAGTTCAGGCGCTCGTATGCACGTTGTAACCAGTGAATCATCAACGACGAAAGGCAACTCGTCCGCACTCGTCACCCCAAAGAAGCGAGTGTTACCAGCTTCGATCATTCGTTCGATGCCAGTTTGCACAAAGCTGCGCGGTATCGCCGTCCAATACAACTTTGAAACTCGCCAGGGTTCACCGAGCTCTGGTGCAAAACCGGCGATGCCAGCCAAGTCAACCGCATAGTGAACGCCTCTGTGTGCCTGAATGTGGTCGGGGTGGCCATAGCCACCGAAATCGTCATAGGTAACTACCACTTGTGGTTTGACTTCACGAATGATTTGCACAAGATCTTTTGCAACCTGTAAGAGGTCAGCTTGCATGAACGAATCCGAGCGAGTGTTGCTCGGTGTGCCAGCCATTCCAGAATCTCGGTACTTACCCTCGCCACCTAGATAGCGATGGTCTCTAACTCCGAGCGCAGCCAGGGCCGCCTGCATTTCTTTGCGCCGGTGCTCACCTAATGCGTCGTCTTTTTCGGCAGCTAGGTGCGCCAAGTGCGGCACCAAGATTTCGCCCTCTTCACCACTTGTGCACGTAACCAACGTCACGCCAACACCTGCTTGTGCGTACTTAGCCAAAGTCACACCCGTAGAGATGGCTTCGTCGTCTGGGTGCGCATGTACGACCAGTAACCGCAATTCAGGGGTAGCGCTCACCAGGTGACCTTAAGGCGAGAGAGACTTGCGCGGTGAGTCAAACGATTGAATATGACGACCAGTTCGCGAGACGACTAGCCGAAACGCAAAATTTCACTCTGGGCTACCCGCGAAATTTCGTCCTCGGTGGCGACGGTAAATGGGCTTTGTTCCTTAAGTCAGACGGGCCGACCGACTCAAATCTGAGGCTTTGGCGATGGAACCTCGAAACGAACGCCACATCTGTGCTACTTGACGCCCGTGCCGATGAGCAAACAGTTCAACTCAATGAAGTCGAGAAAGAGCGACGCGAGCGCTTACGTGAGCGTGCTGGGGGTATCACCAGTTTCGCGATTGATGCCCACGGCACTTGCGTGGTCACCTCTGTAGGCGGGGAATTGATTTGTGCGGACTACACAACAGGCGAAGTGACACGGTATGACTCACCTGGCTACGTGATAGACCCACGTGTCGCACACGGGCGCATTGCTGGGGTGATTGACCGCGCCCTTTGGCT
>VGAH01000090.1 GCA_016870945.1 Actinomycetota bacterium
AGTTCTTCAAACACAAGCCGGTTAGCAATCGAATCTGGCTGGCGCTGGCCTTAGTCATCGCGGGTCTCGCCTTGATCGCGCAGGTTTGGCAGGGGCTCACTCTCAACGCCGCCGGTGTCGCTAGCGCTCTGATCTGTGCGGTCGCGTTGGCAGCCTTTTGGCTACTTGGGGCTTCGGGGCAAGAGAAGCGAGATGCAGTCTCACTAACGATGTGGGGTTTCTTTTTTGCCACACTCACTTGGTCGGTCATCGCGCCATGGTGGAGCTTTCCTTGGGGCTTGCTGGGCGAATCGTTACCTCCATTGGTGGACGGGGCTCCGGGTTTGCCGGTGTGGGTGCTCATCGTTTGGAATGTCTTGTTAGGAACCATCGCGCCATTTCTTTTGGTGCTTGGGTCGCTTCGCAGGTTGGGTGCTGAGAGAGCGGGAATCGTGGGCACCAGTGAGCCGCTGTGGGCTGCGCTTTTGGGCGCGCTGTTGCTAGGTGAGTTGTTAACTGGGGTGCAGATCGTCGGGTTCTTTGTGGTGCTGGCCGGCATTGGCGTGGCTGAATTTGCTCGTCGCACGCGCGGGGCACCCGCCTAGCCGAGCTCCCGCCCCCCAAACCTGACCCCTCCCAGTTGGCCGGCTTGACAGATATATCGCCCCGATATAACTTTGCGACCTATCGGGGAAGGGGCTTTTTGACACAACGCTCGGTCTTGCTGGAGTTCGCCACCTTGGGCCTTCTGCACGACTCACCCATGCACGGCTACGAGTTGCGCCGCCGCCTTCAAGGAATCTTCGGCCCGCTTCAGGCCATCTCATTTGGCTCGCTCTACCCGCGCCTTCGCATGATGCAAAGCCAGGGCCTCATCGAGATCGCTGACACCCAAGAAGCGCGGTTCATGCCCACCCGAAGCCGGGTCTCGTACCAACTAACTGGTGATGGCAAAGAGCGCTTTCAGACTCTGCTAGATGACGCCGGCCCCGACTCATGGGAAGACGACGTCTTCGCCCTTCGATTCGCTTTCTTCGCACGAACTGACTCAAGAATTCGCCTGCGAATCCTCGAAGGCCGGCGAGCGCGCCTAATCGAGCGCATATCAGGGTTGCAAGGCATGGCGGCACGAAATGGTGCCGCCGATGACTACCAACAAGAGTTACAGCGTCACGGCGTCGAGGCCGCTGACCAAGAACTGCAGTGGCTAGACAAACTAATCGCAACTGAACGAGCTAGAGAAAGAAGGCTAAACGCATGAGCAAAGTCAAGGTAGCAATCATCGGGGTGGGCAACTGCGCATCTTCATTGGTGCAAGGTGTCGAGTACTACCGCAACGCACCCACCGACCGTGCGATACCCGGGCTCATGCACCCGCAGCTAGGCAACTACCACGTCGGCGATATCGAGTTCGTCGCGGCCTTCGATGTAGATGGCAAGAAGGTCGGGCAAGACATCGCCCACGCAATCTTCGCCAGTCGAAACAACACCATCAAATTTGCCGAAGTGCCACCGACTGGCGTATCGGTTCTGCGTGGGCCCACCCTTGACGGTCTGGGCAAGTACTACATGCAAGAGATCGAAGAGTCAGTTGACGAACCGGTAGATGTCACCAAGGCCCTCAAAGATTCCGGCGCTGACGTGGTCGTTTGCTATTTGCCAGTGGGCTCAGAGCAGGCAGCTAAGTTCTACGCCCAATGTGCGATTGACGCAGGTGTGGCTTTCGTTAACGCGCTGCCGGTCTTTATCGCTAGCGACCCGGCGTGGGCTAAGAAGTTCGCTGACGCTTCGGTGCCAATAGTTGGCGATGACATCAAGAGCCAAGTGGGTGCGACCATTACTCACCGCGTCTTGGCCAAGCTTTTTGAAGACCGCGGCGTGATTCTCGATCGAACCATGCAATTAAACGTCGGCGGAAACATGGACTTCATGAACATGCTCGAACGCGATCGGTTGGAGTCAAAGAAGATCTCTAAGACCCAAGCGGTGACCTCGCAGCTAAGCCATGATCTAGGTGCTAGCAACGTGCACATCGGCCCGAGTGACTATGTGTCATGGCTTGACGATCGAAAGTGGGCCTACGTGCGCCTTGAGGGGCGAGCCTTTGGTGACGTCCCGCTGAATCTCGAATACAAGCTCGAAGTTTGGGATTCCCCCAACTCAGCTGGTGTCATCATCGACGCGGTTCGCTGCGCGAAAATTGCCCTAGACCGCGGCATAGGTGGCCCGCTTTTGGCCCCCTCCAGCTACTTGATGAAATCACCACCCGAGCAATACCGTGACAGCGTTGCTCGAGAGAAGGTCGAGGCTTTCATCGCAGGTGACTGATGGCCTCTAAAAATGTTGCCATCGTCGGAAGTCTCAATACCGACTTAGTCACTTACCTAAACCGCGTGCCGTCTGCCGGTGAGACGGTCTTTGGTGAGTCATTTGTAACTGGGTTCGGCGGGAAAGGCTCGAATCAAGCAGTCATGGCCCGTATGTGTGGGGCTGAGGTCTACATGGTCGGTTGCTTAGGCGACGACGCCTACGGTCGGGAAACTAGAAAACACCTCGAGGGTTTGGGTGTCAACATTGAATATTTGCAAACCGCTGAAACCAGCAGCGGGGTAGCACTGATTTGGGTCGAACCTGACGGGGCTAATCGAATCGTCATCGTCGCCGGTGCTAACGCAAGAGTTGACTCGGACGAGGTCGCTCGCGCCTTAAATTCCATTCGCGACCTACGGGTGGTGGTCGGCCAACTTGAGATCCCGATGGATGTCACTCGGCAGGCTTTCTTGACTGCCAAGACTTTGGGTGCTACCACCGTGCTAAACCCTGCGCCTGCTCACGAGCTGGCTAAAGATTTCTTGAGTGCAGTTGATTGGCTTGTGCCAAACGAGCACGAATTCGAAAGTATTTTTGGCCAGACCCCCAACACAGCCTCAATCGTGAATGCGGCTAGTCATTTGTTTGGTTCTCGCACCAATGAAAGTCAGGGCTCGTCGCTCTCAAGTTTTGGGTTGGTAGTGACTCTGGGTAAAGAAGGCGCACTTGTCTGGAGTAGCGCCGACAATAAGGTGACCTCAGTAAAGACCACTACGGTAAACGCCGTTGACACAACCGGGGCTGGCGATGCGTTCGTTGGTGCGTTCGCGGTCGCTTTGGCAGAAGGGCGAGAACCGGCCCGAGCTGCTGCCATCGGGTGCAGGTGCGCTAGCGACAGCGTGACACGAAAAGGTGCTCAAGAATCGTTCCCTAGCTCTGAGGCGACTAAGCGGCTTCTCGACCTCTAGGCGTTTGGTAGCCGTCGTGTCGGGAATCTCGCCACAAGGCCCAGACGTAGGCAACGGCGAATCCGAACCCGACCAAGGCAAAGACACTTCGACCAATCGGTGCTGGCCCGGGCGCAAGCAACGTCACGACACCAAGTGCTAGCGAAACGGCAGCCATCAAGATCGCGAACGCACGCACCACATGGTTGGGCAAACTGCCGCGCACCACAAACAAGGTGTAAACCAATGGAGTCAACAAGATGCCGGTGATACGTAGTGACCAAGTGACCGAGTCGGTCGTGGTTAGCCCCAATATGTCGGCGAAGCGTGCCGGTGCGAACAACAGTGCAAAGGCCGCAAGCGCGAAGATGCTCCCGC
>VGAH01000091.1 GCA_016870945.1 Actinomycetota bacterium
CTCAAGCGCCCGCGGCTTACTGGTAAGCCCGATTCGTATGACATTGTCAGAAGTCGTCATCAATTCCACACCAGTGCCGCCGATATATGCGTGCACGGTGCCCGGTGGTACGTGAATCGCCTCACCTGGGTAAAGCCTTACTCGCTGCATCAAAGCCGCGATAACTAATGCAGAGTCGTCGGAGGCGATAACTTCTTTGCCAAGATCAAACGCGATTTGGGCCGGTAATAAGGGCGTGAGCCTTCGCATCTGTAATGCTGACTTCTTCATGATCTTTCGTATGGCCTCAGGCACGTCACCGGCTTGGTAAGCATCAGCTGCCGCGTCGAAAGCGCCACCGAAGTCACGCAAGATTTGTGCCCCCGTACCTGCATCGACGAACCCCGCAAGCAAATCGAATTGGCTAAGCGCTAACAACATCTCGTCTTTGCCCGAAGAATCAACCAAGACGGGTTCACCGGCGTCGGTCTTGAAACTCGCTAAACCCTCTTTAGCGATTGCTTCATTGGGGTGTACTTGAATCGACAAAGCTCTCGCACAAGAAATCAGCTTTAGCAACAATGGCGCTTGCCCATGTGTTAGCTCATTAAGGGTCGATGAATTAGCAGGGCCACCAAGTGCTTCGAGAATCGATGAGTCACCGCTTGGGTGATCCCCGTACCAAAGCTCAGCTTGCGGTTTCTCGGTTACACCTTGAGCCCAAGCCCTTAACCCATCTTGGGTGCCCCAGTCATATTTCTTTAACACGCCTGATGTTCGCGCGGTAAAGCCGCTTCGACCTACGGGGGTGTCAGTCAGACGTCTTGCCTATTCCGTTCGGGCCCGGTTTCGCCTCGCTTAGCAACATGATGGGAATCCCGTCTCTTACTTCGAAAACAGTTGCGCAACGTTGACAGACGAGCTCGTTTTCGTCCGGTTGGTAATTCAGCGAAGCGTGGTGCTCACAAGGGCACGCCAGAATCTGCAATAAGGCTTGATTTAGTTTCGCCACGGCGCGCTACCCCTAATTTGAACCACCTCTAATTAGCCCGAGTACCTCGTCTCGTAGCCTCGACATTTCATCTTCAGAATTCGCTTCTACGTTTAGTCGAACCAGAGGTTCGGTATTGCTGGGCCGCACGTTGAACCACCAGTTAGAACTTGCCACCGTCACCCCGTCCATCTCGTCTATTTCTAGACCGTGCTTGGCGTAGACGTCCCTCACCATCAAGACAGTCTCAGCCGGGCTTGCTACTTGGGTGTTTATCTCACCTGATGGCACGTAACGCTCGTAGGTTCGCATTAGGTGTGAAGCCGTCACGTCAGGGGTGGTTTCTCCCAAAGCGGCCAGCACGTGCATAGCCGCGAGCATGCCTGAGTCAGCGCGCCAAAACTCGCGAAAATAGAAATGACCTGAGTGCTCGCCACCAAAAATGGCCCCTGTTTCGGCCATGCGCTGCTTGATGAACGAGTGGCCAACCCGAGTCTTGACTGCTACCCCGCCGCTTTCTGCCACCACTTCAGGCACCGCACGCGAAGTAATCAAATTGTGAATGATGGCCGCACCCGGCTCTCTGGCTAGTTCGCGCGCAGCAATCAATGCCGTCACGGCACTTGGGGTGATTGGCATACCCAACTCGTTTACCAGAAATGCGCGGTCGGCGTCGCCATCGAAAGCGATTCCCAGATCTGCATCGTGTTCTACCACCGCCCTTTGTAAGTCAACAAGATTCATAGGGTCTATCGGATTCGCATCATGATTCGGGAATGTGCCGTCTAACTCGAAATAAAGAGGGACGAGGTCTATCGGTAGACCCTTGACTACCGCAGGCATGGTGAGACCCGCCATTCCGTTGCCAGCGTCCACTACGACTTTGAGCGGGCGCGACTTAGCCAGGGGCACCAATTCGTGCAGATACGCGATGTAATCAGGCAGCACATCAAGTTCAGTAATGGTGCCGACTTGGGTTTTGTCAGCCCGGCTAGTGGCACTTGGCGCGTTCAAGACCCGAGTAGCAATTTCTGCTAAGCCCGTGTCTTGCCCAACAGGTGCGGCGCCTGCCTTGGCGAACTTGATCCCGTTGTACTGCGCTGGGTTATGACTCGCGGTAAACATCGCACCCGGCAATTGATACGTGCCCGTCGCAAAGTAAAGCTCGTCGCTGCTGGTTAGGCCCAGCAGCACTACATCTACCCCCTGCGAGGTCACACCTTCTGCAAAAGCCTGCACAAGTGACTCACCTGACGGGCGCATGTCTCGACCAATCAACAACTTGTTTTCGCCACCCTCGGCCTCAACGACAAGAACTTGTGCGGCGGCCTTGCCGATCTCGCGCGCTGCATCTTCGTCGAAGTCGTCGGGGTAGACGCCACGAACGTCGTATGCCTTAAAGATGGATGAACTTGCACTCACCCCCGACAGGTTAGGCGGCCTAGTCTTTTGCGCCCCGCAGTACCCGCAAGTGCCCTCGGCGCCCAATTTCGACTAATGGCGGGGCTGGTGAAGGTGTCGCATTTGCAGCTTCGCGAACCGCGTCTGCCAAGGCGGCTAAGTCATCTCGCGTTGGCTTAAGCGTTGCTGCATCTGGCTCGAGGCGAACCAACTCCCACCCGCGGGGGGCAACCATGCGGTCAACGTGAATTTCACAAAGGTCATAGCAATGCGGCTCTGCGTAGGTGGCCAACGGCCCTAACACCGCCGTCGAATCGGCGTACACATACGTCAGCGTGGCCACCGCGTCATTTAGACACGATGGGCGCGAGCACGTTCTGCGCATGCGCATTTATATGGTCGCTCTAGCTAACTGCAGCCCGACGTAACCTTCGACGCTCTCGTTCTGAGAGGCCGCCCCAGATACCAAACCGCTCGTCATGGGTCAACGCGTATTCGAGACACTCGGCTCGCACCTCGCAGGCTAAGCAAACGCGCTTGGCTTCACGGGTAGAACCACCCTTTTCAGGAAAGAAAGCTTCAGGGTCGGTCTGCGCACAAAGAGCCCTCTCTTGCCACGACAGTTCGTTTAAGTCGCCCAACAACATGTTCGATAGATCCGACAATTTATTTAGACCTCCTGGCAGGGCGGGCACGCAGTACTACTGGCCGCCGCAGCCTTTCGCTTTGGGTGTTTGAGGCCGAGGGGCAGGCCCAACAATGACATGGGTGAAATTACACGCTTGTTCTTCGCCGTTGTCAAGGGGGTCCCCCCTGGGCTTTTCGCGCTGAGACCATGACGAGGTGCGCATCACGGTTCTAGCTGGCGGCATCGGCGGCGCGAGGTTCTTAAGCGGGTTGAAACTGGCAGAACCGAACGCCGACATCACAGTCATCGGCAATACCGCCGACGACATCTGGCTCTTCGGTCTAAAAATTTGCCCAGACCTCGACACCCTGATGTACACCCTCGGAGGTGGCATTGACAGTGACAAAGGCTGGGGACGAAACGACGAGACCTGGCGCGTCAAAGAAGAGTTAGCCGCATACAGGGCTGACCCAACGTGGTTCGGGTTAGGCGATCTGGACTTTGCAACCCACATTTACCGAACTTCGCTACTGACTAACGGGCTCACACTGACCGAAGTGACCAAAAAGTTGTGCGAACGGTGG
>VGAH01000092.1 GCA_016870945.1 Actinomycetota bacterium
CTCTTTTTGCAGGCATCAAACTTCTTGTCCTCGCTAGCGAATTCGATGGTGCTGCTCTTGATTCCGTGGTTGGTGCTCACCAATCGCGATTCGCCGGCAGAAGCTGGACTGGTTATCGCGGTGGCAACCACCCCAGCTGTGGCAGTCACGATTTTGGCTGGCGCTCTTGCAGATCGCATTGGTGCAAGGCGAGTCTCAATTGGTAGTGACGCGCTATCGGCTATTTCAGTATTGCTCTTCCCGATAGTGCTATGGAGCGGGTCTTCGAACTTGTTGGTTTTTATCGCGCTTGCCACATTGGGCGCGACGTTTGACCCAGCAGGCTTTACGGCGCGAAAGACCTTGATACCCAACGTGGCATCCAAAGCCCAGATGAGTGTGCCCGGTTTGAACTCGATTCACGAAGCTGTCTTTGGTTCTGCATTCGTTTTAGGCCCAGCGGCAACCGGGTTGCTCATCGCAAACTTCGGCCTTATTCCGCCATTTTTTGTGGCAACCGCAATGTTCGTACTCGCGGCTTTGCTAATGGTGCTTCTGCCGGTTACCTCCACCGTTATGACGCCGACCCAACGCGAACTTGGCATCTTGCATGACCTAAAGGACGGGGTCAGAGCACTTTGGCAAGACAAGCTCTTGAGTTGGATGACCTTAAGCATCATCGTGTTAGCGGGCGTGTACTTGCCCGTCGAAGGCGTCCTGTTGCCAACGTATTTTGAAGGGCAAGACTTGCCACAAGTTTTTGGATTGATCCTTACTGCCCTCGGTGCGGGTGCAACTGTTGGGGCGCTGTTATTTGCGTCCATATATAAGGTGCTTTCTGCAAGAACGATTTTCACTCTTTGCTTGCTCGCATCGGGTGCCATCGTGTTTGCGATGTCGTCTTTGCCCCAAGCCGGGTTGTTCATCGCACTCGGCGGCCTCTTGGGCCTCGCATGGGGCCCGATGCAACCTTTGCTGAACACACTGGTTCAAACCAGAATCCGCCCTGGTTTGCACGGCCGCGTATTCGGGATCCAAGTTGCCTTTTTCAGCATTGCCCCACCGCTTGGTTACTTGGTTGCCGGTGTAGCGACTGAGGGGTTCGGTGTAGGCCAAGTTTTCGTGTTCATTGCCGTAACGCTCTTGGCGGTTGGCGCGCTTTCGATATGGGGGGTCTACCGCCGTTAGCGTTTGGCCAGTGAAGCAAGCCCAAACCATTTGGCCAACGACTATGACTCGTGACGGCGACGGGGTCATGAGTGTCGGCGGGTGTGACGTTCGCGATTTAGCTGATCAATTTCAAACCCCTTTATTTGTTCTTGACGAAGTCGATTTTCTTGAACGCGCGAGCGCTTTTAAACGTCAGTACCAACGCGTGTTTTACGCGGGCAAAGCGTTTGCAAGCGTAAAGGTTTTCAAGTGGGTGAGCGAGCTCGGGTTGGGTGTTGATGTCTGCACGGGTGGTGAATTGGCCGTAGTGATGAGGGCAAATGTGAGCCCATCAGAAGTGATCATGCACGGTAACAACAAATCACTCCGCGAGATTCGTGAGGCCTTGGGGTATCGAGTGGGCTTGTTGGTAATCGACTCATTCGAAGAGTTAGCAAGAGCTCAATTCGTGAGCGAAGAACTGGGCATAACGCAATCGGTTTTGATCAGAGTTACCCCCGGGGTAGAGGCCCATACTCACGAATACATAGCCACAGCGCACGAAGACCAGAAGTTCGGGTTTGCACTAGCTGGCGGGGTGGCACTCGAAGCAGTTAAGCGAGCCCACCTGTTGCCGAATTTGAATCTGGTTGGGCTACATGTGCACATCGGTTCTCAGATATTCGATGCATCGGGGTTTGCAGAAGCTGCTCGACGGCTTGCTAACTTCGCGGCCGAATTACACCGCGACCAGAACATCGACCTAGAGATGTTGAACCTTGGCGGTGGCATGGGCATTTCGTACTTGCCCGAAGATGACCCCTTAAGCATCGAAGAGATGGCGGCTAAATTGCAAGAAATCGTGCACGAAGTCTTTGCCGAGCAACGCTTGCCTAACCCAGTAATTGCCGTTGAGCCTGGCCGGGCAATTGTCGGCCCCGCGATGATCACTGTCTACGAAGTTGGCACCGTTAAGCAAGTGGTTTTAGACGACGGCCAAAGCCGGTCTTATGTCTCTGTCGATGGCGGGATGAGCGACAACATTCGTACCGCTCTTTACGGTGCCGAGTACACCGTCGAGCTCGCTTCGAGAAAATCGAGTGCGCCGCTGGTGCTCTCACGAGTGGTCGGCAAACATTGTGAAACCGGTGACATCGTCGTCAAAGACGCGATGTTGCCAAGTGACCTCGCCCCAGGTGACCTATTAGCAGTTGCTGCTACTGGTGCTTATTGCCGATCGATGGCCAGCAATTACAACTATTTGCCTCGTCCAGCAGTAGTTGGGGTTAACGACGGCAAGGCGCAAGTGATCTTGAGACGAGAGTCAATAGATGACCTACTTTCGCTAGAACCCAACTAGCACAATTCAGCCATGAGTGTGCGAGTAGCCCTTTTTGGTGCTGGTGTCGTCGGCGCTAACGTCGCACGACTAATCACCGATCAATCGGCTGATCTGGCCAATCGTGTTGGTGAGCCTTTGGAGCTCATTGGCGTAGCAGTTCGCGATGTCAATAAACCTCGTGACGGTGTGCCCGCGGCATTGATTACGGACGACCCAAAGAGTCTGCTTGATCAAAAGCCAGACGTTGTCGTCGAGGTAATGGGCGGTATAGAGCCTGCGAAGAGTTTGTTACTGCAAGCCATGTCACAAGGTGCGAGCGTGGTGACGGCCAATAAAGAGTTGCTCGCTAAAGACGGCGCACAACTTCATGACGCTGCAGCCGAGAACGAAGTAGATCTCTATTTCGAGGCGAGCGTGGCTGGTGCCATACCTCTCTTGCGGCCTTTGCGTGAATCTCTCGTGGGTGACCGAATTGATCGGGTCATGGGAATCGTCAACGGAAGCACCAACTTCATCTTGACGAAGATGGACGAGGGCAGCGCATCTTTTGATGAAGCCTTCGAAATCGCCAAAGGGTTGGGCTACATCGAAGCTGACCCGTCAGCTGATATCGAAGGTCGCGACGCTGCCGCCAAAGCGGTGATTTTGGCTCAGCTGGCTTTTCACAGTCGCGTGAACCTAGATAACGTCGAGGTCGAAGGGATCACCAACGTCACAAGCGCAGATGTCCAGGCGGCTAAAGACATGGGTTTCGTCATCAAACTTCTAGCGGTTGCAGAGCGAAAGGGCGACGAGGGCATCTTGGTTCGAGTTCACCCTGCGATGCTGCCGAGAAGCCACCCGTTGGCAAGCGTTCGTGATTCGTTTAATGCCGTGTTCGTAGAAGCGCAAGCTGCTGGCGAGTTGATGTTCTACGGCCAGGGCGCAGGTGGGGCGCCAACCGCATCGGCAGTAGTCGGTGACTTGGTGGCGGTGGCGCGCAACAAAGTCGCTGGTCGGCGAGGTGTGGGTGAGTCCATTTACGCCGAGTTACCCACGTTGCCAGCCGATCAGGCCGAAACTCGCTATTTAATTCGTCTACAAGTTGCAGACAAACCCG
>VGAH01000093.1 GCA_016870945.1 Actinomycetota bacterium
TGGTGATTGAGTAACCGAAATTACTTGCCCAGCTGAAACTCGGATCCAGGTGCCGTTGACATCCTGCATCGATGAAGCACCAATTGGGAGCGCGTAAGCCGCCGGGCCACTTTGGGACCAGACGAACTTGACCCGTCCACTACCTGAGTGAGGCAACCCGCTGTAATCACAGGCCACGATCGGCGCTTGATTGGTGCAGCCTTGGTAAACACCGCTGACTATCCAGTTACCAACTACACCGTAGGTTTTGGCAGCAGCACTTCCTGGCCACGTAACCACACCCAAGAGATCACCCGGGGGTGCCCAGGCATACCAATAGGTGCGCTCGATTCCAAGACGTGCGGAATCTAAATACGTTTGCGCCAAGTAGGCCTGCTGGGTGGCGTCCGACAAAACGGCCTTCGGCACGGCACCAGGGCCGGCTAAGCCGTAATTGACTTCCGTGTCCCAAATCGGAAATTGAGTCGCGCCCGCAGCCGCAATGTCTTGCCTTGCTAACTCCAAATATCGAACACGGTCTGCTGGGGCTTCTTGCCCAGTCGGGTAAGCGTGCACAGCCAACACGTCGATTGGCCACTTACGCTTTTTTAGTTCCGATAGGTATTTAGGAAAGAATTTCTGGTAGTCGTCGGCTTTGCGAATGGTCGTGCTAGCGGCCACCACCTTCGCATTCGGGTCATTCTTACGAATCACCTTGTACGCGGCCTGGGTTAGATCGGCCATCTGAGCCGGCGTACCTCGCCAGAAGTTAAGTAGGTTGGCCTCGTTCCAAATCTGATACGCCTCGATTCGACCTTTGTACCGATTAGTTACGGCGTTTACGTACTTGGTGAAATCAGAGGTCTTTGCAGGCGGTGAAGACGAACCAGGGCCTTTGATGTCGTACTTCTTGTTTTGAGCACTCGCTGCCCAAGCCGGGGTCGGCCCGAGAACGAGCAGAACTTGCGAACCACTGGCTTTGGTTGCGGCAACAGCAGCATCAAGGGATGCCCACTGATAGCGACCCTTTCGCGGCTCGATGTCACGCCAAGACGTGCCGGTGTCCCACATCCGCGCTGTACCCGTCAAAACGTCGGGCCACAGATATGACGAAACTGAAAGAACGTGCATTCCCATGAACTCTCGGGGAATCGGCTTGCCACTGGGTGGCACCGAGGTGAAAGCAGACGATGGCAAAGCGGTTCCGATGACCATCGCGGTAGCGGCGACAAAAGCCGCAAAAAGTGATGCAATTCGAACTGGTTGGTTTTTATTCATGTTTTAGAGAGTAAACAGTCTGATTGAAATCGCGCAGGCCAGACACGCGTGCCCCGACTGATTTGCGCTAGTCGGCCTGCCAAATCAATGAGAAATCCCTGGAATCTCTGAACTTTTGTTTGATCATCGCTGCACCACCCAGAGGGCGCCATGGGGGAGCTAATTCAGGGGTAAACCCATTGGGCCCCCTCACTACTAGTTCAAGTTCCACATCAGGAAGCACGGGCTGTGCATCAGCCGTTGCCGTGTAGACCAACGAACCGCCGCTGGTAGTAAATGTTGCAGGCGGCAGCGAATACTCGAGAGTTACTCGGCTAAAGCCCCCCGGTTCGATCCACCCCTTGGACTGGACGTACCTGCGACCTTGCCCGTCATCGGAAATGAATTCGTTTTCCCAGCCTTTCGGTGCGCTAACTCGCAGACTCTCTGCATAGAGAGGCAAGTACTGAACGACTGACGGACGAGCCCATTTCGTGTAGTAGCCATCTCGTCTTGTTGCGTCTTCGGTTGCAGGAATCGGGGCCACTTCGTCCGAAGGGGTTGCGTTTCGCAAGAAAACTATTTGCTTGACTACAGCAGAGCCGTCAGCACCCAAACTGACTTCGTGAACGATTGAGCGCCTTTCATAGAGGTCAACCTTGGAACCATTGGTGTTCTGGGTATAGACAGCTATTTGATCAGTCGTTGACTTTGATACTGCGCCAGCGATACCAAGATTAAGAAGAACTTCTTGACTTGCGCCATCTCTTAGCCACGTTTGCACATGACGTTGTGGAGCAACTCTCAACAACTGATAAGCGACCGAAGCAGTCGCCCCACCTGAAGCAACGGCAGCCACGACTTGATCAGACAGTTTCTGATTTAGCTCATGGCGTTTCAATTTATCTGGACGCCCTTCAGCGTCTAAGACCGTGTTGTAGGAATCCACTAGAAGCTTCTGGACGAGATTGTCGGCGTTTACTTCGCCATAACCGTCTACGGTCACAGGCCCAATAGCACGCAAAATACTCTGTAAGGCAATCGTGTCTAGCGCGATTACGCCATCAACAGGAGTAAATCCACCTGCCTGCCATGCGGCTGCCATCTGGGGCCCGCTTACGGTGAAATCGGGGTGGCGATTAGCATTGACGAATCGGTCTGATTGACCTCGTGCTGGGCCTAACGGTGTTGGAATTACCGAATCCCAAAAAATCTTTTCGTTGTCAGGAAAGAACTTGGTACTGGTAGCACCCTTATTTGCGATGGTCATTCGTCCATCAGTCATCTCTAAGAGCGCTAGCGAAAGAGGTGCGCCACCACTTGCCCGCATCTCGGCCGGATTGCCTATCACGACCAAGTAACGCTTTGTGCCATTTGCTCCCAGAAGAAGAGGCAAACGTGGTAAGAGTCGCTGAGTCTGTTGCAAAGCGCGCGTCACGGTTGTCAAGCGCTCTGCCAACAAATCCCGGGCACCCTCAAGAACGCCAGCGCCAGGGCCAGCCACCGGCATCGCGGCCAACGCTTGCTGCGCCGAAATTGATGACTGAGTTGCAACCCGAATAGGGGCACTAAGCCCGCCTAAGGCGCCGAGGTTTATTGCGCCGTTGGAAACTAGGGGAATTGAATTTGGTGCATCACCTGATACGCGTCCATATAAGTCAACGACTGCGCCGATCGCAACCACGGTCGAATCGCTTGCGCTAACGAATGAGCGAGACCCCTTTACGGATCGCCCAAACCACGGCACCCATTCAACGACGCTTAAAGCAGGGCTATCTAGTGCAACTGCGGCCGAGTCAATATCAGTTGCGGCCAAATCAATGTATTCCTTAGCGGCTAGATAGTTCGCATCTTGCAAGGCAGTCACCGATTCGGTGATGTTGGCTCTGGCTGACTGCATAGAACGAAACGCCTCGAAAAGTGCCCACGAAACAAATACGACAAAGATCGCAGCAAGTAGTGCGATTGCCAAGAGAATCAGTAATTTGAACTTGGACTTCACGAAGAAGACGATTGTTGCGGGATTACTGAGTTTCGAGCTGCCCCAACCCTGCATAGAAAGTTCTGGTGTCGCCTTCAACCTTGCAGACCTTTCCTTCGATTTGAACAGGTATCGAAACATCAGCTTCGGCTGGCACTGACACCGTCA
>VGAH01000094.1 GCA_016870945.1 Actinomycetota bacterium
CGGATCGACATCTTGGTACTCGTCTACATATATGGCGTCGAAATCAAGACCCAAAGAGTTTCGCCAAACGTTTGAGTTGGCGGTGTCAGTAGCCCAATGAATAAGGTCGGCGTAGTCGGTCACGCCCTCTAAATCGAATATTCGGTCAACTTCTTGAGCTAAGGCAGCTACTGATTGCCAAACGGGTAAGTCATGGGCTTGCCCTAAGTCAGCTAAACGTTGGGGGCTTACCCCGAGGGCCCGAGCCCTGGTTAGTAGCTCACGAACTTCACCAGCGAACCCCGTCGTCTTGATTGCTCTTTGCCACTCAGCCGGCCACATTTGTGGGTTTGACTCGTTGGTTATCTCCATAAGTTTCTTAACGCGAGCGTCTTCTTCGGGGGCAGAGAGCAGACGAAGTGCGCCCTTTGCTACCCCAGCTGTACGAAAGTTTTCATCTCGCATTGCGCGGGCACGAACGACAGCGAATGCAAACGAATGAAAAGTCGCAACCCAAGGTGCTTGCATGGTTGGCAATCGCAAAGCAACGCGTTCTCGCAATGTCTTGGCCGCTTTGCGAGCGAATGTCAGAACCAAAACGCGATCGGGGTTAAGTGGTGCTGACCCCGTCAATCTTTCGACGACCGACTCAACGATGGTCGTGGTCTTGCCCGTGCCGGGGCCGGCGAGCACTAACAATGGGCCGGCTGTGTGTGCCACGACTTGGCGTTGCGCTAAATCAAGCGGGGGCGGTTCGGCCGGCGGGGGTGGTGTTCGATCTAGCGTGACTTTGGGCAGCTTGCTCACTACCCCATGTCATCAGATTGGTCTGACAACTCGCGATAGGGCCGTAGCAGAAGTGAAAGACTGAAGGCGATGTCTACCCAAGTCACGGCGGCAAATGTGACTCAGACCAGAACCGTGCGGCGCCCGTCCGACTTGGTTCGTCTTGCGATTACGACCGCCTTGATCGCGATATTGCTCGGTGTCGCGGTTCTTGCGACTAGAACCACAGCCGGGCTAGACGCTGACTTAGAACGAGCATCGCAGCGCTTGCCGAATGTGTTCTCGTTGTTGTTCGCGGTTATCAGTGGAACTTCAGCGCTGGTTCTACCGCTATTGGTAATTGTGGTTTTGTTGGCGCGAAGAGAGGGACGAGAGATTCTGCAAGCTCTCGTTGGCGGTGCTGCTGCCACGGTTGCTGTCTTCGGCGCGAGCGTGTTGGTCGCTACTGCGAATCAACCTCGTTTGACGAAGTCGCTTACTGGGTCAGTCGAATTCGATGCGCAGTTCTTATTTAGCCCGGTGTTGGCGGCACTAGTTGCTTTCATAACGGTTTCAAGATTCTCAGAACGCTCGCCCTGGCAGTGGGTTAGCGGAATAGCAATTGGCATTACCGCATTTGCAAACGTAGTAGCCGGTGACACCACCACCGTTACGCAAATCATCAGCATTTTGATTGGTTACGCCACGGGCTTATTGCTGAGGTACGCCTTTGGGATCGCCTCTACCGAACCGTCAGCGTCGCAGTTAATTGACGCGCTAAATGAGGCCGGTGTGCATGTGACGTCAATCGAGCGCGTGAGTTCTGCCCTTGGTGGTGCGCGCTATCTAGCTAGCGGAAGTGGCGGCCAAGTAAGCCTGTTGGTGCTAAACCGTGACTTAGAAGGTGCGGGGCTTTTTTCGACCGCGTGGCGCACCATCAGATTGCAGGACGGGGTCGCCACCACAAGTTTGGGTATGCGCAAACGAATCGAAAATTTGGCGCTAGTTAGTTTGGCGGCAAGTCAGGCCGGCGTGAAAGTGCCAGAAGTTTTGGCAACCCTCGACATCGACCAGACATCGTTGGTTTGTGCCACAAAGTGGCTAAGTGGCACTTCGCTGGCTGATGCCGGTGAGTTAAGTGACGCTGATCTAGTTAACGCGATTCGTGCGGTGCAGAAACTTCATAACTCTGACATCGCGCACCGCGCACTAAGTGCTGATCACATAATCAAGAATTCTGAAGGCGAAATCGTTTTAGTCGGCTTGGAATACGGCACCATCGCAGCTAGCCCCTTAGCGGTTCGATTAGATAACGCCGAGTTGTTAGTAACTCTCGCACTTTTGTCAGACCCAGCGCGTGTAGTCAAGGCAGCCCAACTGGTGCTCTCACGCGATGAGCTACTAGCCACTATCGGGGTTATGCAACTACTCGCCATGAGCCGCGGCACCAGAGAGGCAGCTAAGGGGCGGCGCGAGGTTGTTACGCAACTGCGCTCTGCAATCGCCGCGACAGCGCCCTCAATCGAGGTGCAAGAGGTGAACTTGCAGCGAATCCGGCCTCGGACGGCGATCATGGTGGCACTTTCGGTAGTTGCCGCTTATGTGGTGCTGCCGCAGTTAGTTGCATTGAACTTGGCTGAAATCTTTAGGCAAGCCAGCATTCCTTGGGTTCTAGTTGCGCTGGCCGCGTCCTTCATCTCTTACCCATTCGCCGCATTGACTTTGAAGGCTTTCGTCATGCAAAAGCTTTCTTGGTTTAGGACGTTGCTTGCGCAATTTGCGACCACTTTTGCGGCGTTGCTGTCACCGCCGACTCTTGGCACGGTAGCGATCAACGGGCGGTTCTTGCAACGGGCTGGACTTTCGGTGCCCGTTGCTGGGGCGACGATTGCTACGTCTCAGTTGGTGGCATTCGTGGTGCACGTTGCTTTGATGATCGCAGTCGGTGTTGCAGCTGGCACGTCTCAGAATTTCTCGTTTAATCCGTCTGAGCAAGCGGTGTTTGCGGTGTTGGTGGTTGCCATCGTGTTAGTAGGTGTTGTGAGCCTGCCGCCGATTAGAAAACGCATAGTCGCGCGTGCTAAACCGGTGGTGAGCCAAATTGGCCCACAGCTTGCACTGCTTGGTGAGCAGCCTTGGCGCTTTGCCTGGGGGGCAGTCGGTGCAATCGGGCTAAACGCAACGCGGTCTATGGCATTGATTGCGGCAGTGCTCGCGTTTGGCGGCGAGGCATCTTGGTTAGCGATTGTGTTCGTTTACTTAGCTGGCGCAACTATTGGGCAAGCGGCACCAACACCTGGTGGAATCGGCGCGGTCGAAGCTGCGTTGGCTGCCGGGTTGATCGCAGTTGGCCTTGATTCGACAACCGCAATTTCTGCAGCGCTGCTTTATCGAATTGCTACGTTCTGGTTACCGATCTTGCCGGGCTGGGCTTCTTTCTGGTGGCTCCAACGCAAACACGCTTTATGAAGGGCGAGTCGGTCTGTAAGCCGGGTTCTGTGCCTCACTGACTTACGTCAGTGATTTGGTGATCATCCATCTTGGGCTGGTGTCACCACCAACCTCATGCGGTCTACCCGCAGACTCGGGCGAGCAGCCCTGATAACGCCTGCGCAATCTCAGCGCGCTTTCACAAGC
>VGAH01000095.1 GCA_016870945.1 Actinomycetota bacterium
GCCTAGTTGCTACCTGATAGATGTTTAGCGTTACAACGGGCTGGTGATTAGTTAGCAACGCTCGCTAATTTACGACCCAATAGAGGCGGGAATTTAGTCACCACATCGCGCAGTTCGTCGACGTCTTGATGGGTTAAGGCTTGTGGGCCGTCACAAAGCGCTTTCTCAGGTTGTGGGTGCATATCGATGATGACACCGTCTGCACCGACGGCGATTGCCGCACGCGTGAGCGGAAGCACGAGGTCTCGTCGGCCACCAGAGTGCGATGGATCAACGATTACGGGCAGATGTGAGAGTGAGTGCGCTACCGGAACAGCAGAGATATCGAGGGTGTTTCTTGTGGCGTCTTCAAAAGTACGAATGCCTCGCTCGCACAAGACGATGTCGAGGTTTCCGCGTTGTGCGATGTATTCAGCAGCCATTAGCCACTCTTCAATCGAGCTGCTCATGCCTCGCTTTAGCATCACTGGCTTCTTAGCGCGACCTACTTCTTGTAAGAGCGCGAAGTTTTGCATGTTTCGCGTGCCGACTTGAAGCATGTCGGTGTAGCTAGCAACTAGTTCGACGTCGCTTGCGTCTACAACTTCGGTAATTACGGGCAGGCCTACTTTGTCTCGCACGTCTGCCAGGATCTTTAGACCAGCTTCACCTAGGCCTTGAAACGCATAGGGCGACGTGCGCGGTTTGTATGCGCCACCTCGAATGATCGTTGCACCCGCTGCTTGAGCCAGTTGGGCTGCGGCGAGTGTTTGTTCTGGCGTCTCAACCGCGCAAGGCCCGGCAATGAGAGTGAAGAACTCGGGCCCGATAGGTATTTTGGATTTGCCAACATAAACGGTCGTCATCTGCGGGTGGTGCTGGCGAGAGACCAATTTGTACGGGGTAGTTATGCGCATCACTTGGGCTACCCCGGGAAGTGCCTCGAAGTTAAGCGTTGCGAACAATTCGTCGTCGCCAACTAAGCCCACGATGGTGCGACTGACACCGCGACTTACGAAGGCTTCACCGCCGGCATCTGCAACTCGCTGCACTACAGCTGAAAGGTGAGCGTCGGTTGCAACGTCGCTCATGACGATCACCATGGGGTGATTGTGGCGGGGTTAGTGGTTAGTTCTCGCGCAGGCCTATTCGCTCGTGAGCGCGGCGTAGCCATTTAGGTGCCCACCAATTTGCCTTGCCAGCAATGCGCATGAATGACGGCACGAGTAGCGCGCGAACGACGGTGGCGTCAAGCAAGATCGCGACGGTTACCCCGAACCCAAGCTGTTTGATGTTGGTGGCCCCGCTGCTTAAGAACGCCGCGAAGACGATGGCGATGAGAAGTGCTGCGGCGGTGATTATTCGACCCGTTCGCTGCAACCCAAGTGCTACCGCGTCGGTGGTGTCTTTGCCCGCGTCGTGCTCTTCTTTGATGCGAGAGAGCATGAAGACCTCGTAGTCCATAGAGAGTGCGAAGGCGATGACCCCGATCAATGCCAAGGTCGAGATGTCGATAGTGCCGGTCACTGTGTATTCACCGGTTAGCCACATCAGGTATCCGTTTTGGAAGACCCAGACCAATGCACCAAGGGTCGCTGCCAATGACAGCACGTTTAGGGCAATGGCCTTGATTGGTATCAAGACACTGCCGGTGAACAAGAACAAGATGACGATGGTCGCTATCGCTAACCAAAGCGCAATCACCCAAGTGCGATCGATGACACTCGATGTGGCATCAGTAAACTCTGCTGCCACGCCACCGACTAAGACCTCTTGGGCAGGTGCTGAAACTGCTCGCACATCGGCTACTAGGTCTTCACCTGCAGGGTCGATCGGCCTTACCTCACTTGCTACTTCTAGTCGGGTCGCATCACCCACGACCCACGCCTCATCGGTTTGGTTTGGCGCGACACTGACCCCGTCCACAAATATCTCTGATTCGGTGGTCACTGCGTCAACGGCCGGGATGTTAGAAAGTGTTATCGCATAGTCGCGAACTTCTGCCTCTGAGCCGGGTTCGCGCAGCACCACGTCGAGTGATAAACCAGCAGTGGCGGGGAATCGCTCGCGCAGAACTTCGCCGGCTTGTGCAAGGGCACTGTCGGGGGGTAGGGCGCGCTCGTCCACCTGGCCAAAAACCGCGTTGAACGCCGGGGCTGCCATCACCAACAAGATTGCGGTGGTGCCCAACAAAACGGGCCACGGCCTTCGCATCACAAAACGAGCAATGTGAGCCCAGGCCCCGTCGTCCCTTGGTGCCAGATCGCCCTTTCTCACTTTGAATTTGTTGATGTTCTTGCCAAGAATCGCCATCAGCGCCGGAATAGCAGTTAATGCACCGAGAATCGCAAGAAACCCAACTGCAATGCCCGCATATGCAAATGACTTCAAGAAATATTGCGGAAAGACCAAGAGTGAAGCTAGGGCGATAACAATTGCTAAACCAGATACAAAAACTGTCTTACCAGCCGTCGCGACCGTAATTGCCACAGCCTCGCGAGTGGTCTTACGCTTCTTTAACTCCTCACGAAAACGATTTATTACTAGCAGTGAGTAGTCAATGCCTAGAGCGAGGCCTAGGCCTGTTACTAGGTTTAGCGAGAAGATCGAAACGTCGGTTACTAGGCCGATGATGTAGAGCGCTAAGAAGCTACCCAAAATGGTTCCGCCAGCGACTAAGAAAGGTAACCCTGCTGCAACTAGCGAACCAAATACAAATATCAGCAACACCGCAGTTATAGGTATGGCGATACCTTCGGCCGCGTAAATATCTCGCGAGATTTGTTCAGTAAAGGCATCGCCGGCTACTTCTTGACCAAAGACGTAGTAGCTCAAGTCACCGGCGTTTGCTTCGATCTTCTTGACGACGGCCGAGCTGACGACGTCTTTGGCTGCACCGTCTTCGGCGTAGAAGAGTGCTTGGGCGGTCTTGCCGTCGGTGCCAAGCAGCGAATCGGCGCCAGTTGACCAGTAAGAGATGACTTCATCAACGCCGTCGACAGAGGCGGCAGCAGCGATTAGTGCTTCGGCGGCCGCGGCGTCTGCTTCTGGGCTAGTCGGTGTTTCGATGGCCAAGATGACAAGTGGATCGGTTGTCGCGAACTCTTCTTGCAAGATGACAGAAGCTCGCGAAGATTCACTGCCCGCGTCTTCGAACCCCTCGGTTTGCATCACGCCGAAGACGCGCACGCCGAGCACCCCGACGACGACAAGCAGGCCCAAGTAGCCGATCAAGACTGGCCATCGGTTTCTGGCGACCCAGTCGCCAAGGCGATAGAAGAGAGTTTTGGACGGGGGCTTTCGTTTAGTATGAACGCTGTTCACATGGGCACCCTGGCACGCCATATGAACGATGTCAACATTGGGGGGGT
>VGAH01000096.1 GCA_016870945.1 Actinomycetota bacterium
CGTCGATGATTCCCTTCAGTTGCGCCTCGGCTTCTTCCTTGGAACTGGCCGTGATGTGCGTGAAGGGGATTCCGTACTGTTCGGCCACGGCGGCGCAGGTCGCGTGATTCGAGACGATCATCGGGATCCCCGTGATGACACGCCCTAAACCCACTGAGCGAGGAAGTGTCGTCTTGCTGGCCACGGTGCTCACCTTGATTCTGGCCACGCTATTAGCAGTCACAATTGACATCGCTGCCGTTGCTTGGCATCAGCGCCAACTCACTGCCCTAACTGACGCAGCAGCACTGGCAGGGGCGCAAGGTCTAGATGAACGCGCGCTCTATTTGCAAGGTGCAACTGAAGTCATTCCGCTAGACCCGGCCCAAGTATTAGCACTTGTCAACAATTACCTAATTGCCGCCGATGCTTCGAGTCGATTCGAAGATTTCAGTTTTCGCGTCGCCGCCGAGAACAACTCCGTTGTCATCTCAACTACTGCGACATTTTCGCCACCACTTCGCGGAGCCTTTACCGGGCCCGTCACCCTTCTCGCCTCAGCCCTCGCCACCACCCCCATCTACTAATTTCAGTTCCCACTCAGGTTCGTTTTGACCAATTAATTGAGGCAATCGGCGTAGGGTGAAGGGTCGTGTCTGACCAAACGCCTCAGCAAACACTCGCGCAATTAACCGCTGATTTAGCAGGAATCGAAAGTGTCGTCGACATCAAAGCCCTACAAGCCGAACTGGCCGACTTGCAGGCCCAAGCCTCTGACCCTCACCTATGGGACGACCAATTTAGGGCCCAAGCCACCACCACCCGCCTCGCGCGAGTTGAAGCAGAAATCTCGACCCTCACCTCGCTTCGCAAACGCCTCGATGACGCAGCAGTGCTGATCGACCTAGCAGCAGAAGAGCGCGATGACTCAACTTTGGCCGAAGCCGAAAAAGAACTCCTGACCCTTCGCCCCGTCATAGACGAGCTGCAAGTGCGCACATTGCTCTCAGGCGAGTTTGATCAACGCGACGCGTTGGTGACGATTCGCGCAGAAGCCGGCGGCGTAGATGCAGCTGACTGGGCCGAGATGGTTTTGCGCATGTACCTGCGCTACTGCGAACGCCACGGATGGAAAACCGAGGTCTACGAAACCTCATACGCCGAAGAGGCCGGCATCAAGTCGGTAACTTTCGCAGTCAAAGCCCCCTACGCCTACGGCACGCTCTCGGTCGAACAGGGCACACATCGGCTGGTGCGCATCTCACCTTTCGATAGTCAAAGCCGCCGCCATACCTCATTTGCCGGTGTCGAAGTCGTGCCAGTCGTCGAACAAACCGATGACATTGAAATACCTGACGATGACTTACGCGTAGATGTCTACCGCTCTAGCGGGCCTGGTGGCCAAGGCGTTAACACCACTGACTCGGCCGTGCGAATCACACATTTGCCGACAAACATCGTGGTTGCCTGCCAGAACGAGCGAAGTCAGTTGCAAAACCGCGCCACCGCGATGGCCATCTTGAAATCGCGGCTACTTGAGAAGCGCCGACAAGAAGAGCGGGCACGTCTTGACGAATTACGCGGCGACTCGGCCGGTTCGTGGGGCACTCAAATGCGCTCATACGTGCTACACCCATATCAAATGGTGAAAGATGTTAGAACGGGCCAAGAGACCGGTAACACCTCAGCCGTACTAGATGGTGACCTTGACGACTTTATTGCGGCCGCCATTCGTTGGCGCAAAGTCCAAGGTGCGTAAATGACTGAACCCCAAGAGCCATTCATCACCTTCGAAGAAGTCTCGAAGGTTTACCAAAAAAAGAGCGAACCAGCCGTTAGCAACGTGAACCTTCGAATCAAGCCTGGCGAATTCGTTTTCTTCGTCGGTGCTTCAGGCTCAGGTAAGTCAACTTTGTTGCGACTCTTGATTCGCGAAGAACGCCCCACTCAGGGGCGAGTACTAGTCGACGGGGTAGACGTCGGGCAACTAAAAGATCGCAAAGTCCCGCGGCACCGCCGCAAGCTCGGCACGGTGTTTCAAGATTTCCGCCTTTTACCTGGCAAGACAGTTTTTGAAAACGTTGCCTTTGCGCTCGAAGTAATTGGACGCTCGCAGCGCGAAATTGCAGATCGCGTGCCCGAAGTGCTGTCGCAAGTGGGCTTATATGGCCGCGAGCGTCGCCGTCCAGATCAACTCTCTGGCGGTGAGCAACAGCGCGTAGCAATCGCGCGCGCACTTGCGAACAGACCTTCACTACTTCTGGCAGATGAACCAACCGGCAACCTCGACCCCGAAACCAGCGTGGGCATCATGAGTTTGCTTAACAACATCCACCTCGCAGGTACCACAGTCGTGATGGCCACTCATGATGCGGCAATCGTTGATCGAATGCGCAAACGCGTCGTCGAACTAGACGGCGGGCACGTGGTTCGCGACCAGACCCGAGGGATCTACGGCTATGGGTGATTCATTAGGTATGGGTCGCTTCAGATTCGTCGTCAACGAGGTCTTTCAAGGGGTTGCTCGAAATTTAACGATGACTTTCGCGGTCATCGTCACGTTCGCAGTAACGCTCTCGCTTCTAGGCGTAGGCCTCTTGGTGGGCGCGCAAGTCAATCAAATGAAGGACTACTGGTACGACAAAGTTGAAGTTTCTGTCTTTCTCTGTACGGCTGATGCCGATTCACTTAATTGTTCACCGGGGGGTTTAACCAATAAACAACGCGTTGACATCAAAGATAAGTTGCAGTCACTCGAAGGTGTCGTCGAATCCATCTATTTTGAAACACAGGCCGAAGCCTACGAAAGATTTCGCGAGCAGTTCGCAAGTTCACCGATAGCTCGAACGGCTTCGATAGATCAGTTACCCGCGTCTTTTCGCGTAAAGCTTGCCGACCCAGAGTCGTATCAACTTGTGACAGAAGCGGTGCAAGACATGCCAGGTGTTGACGTAGTCCGCGACCAGCGAGACACCCTCGATCGATTGTTCGTCGCACTTTCTGGCCTGCAAGTGGTTGCACTGGGTTTCGCCGCCACGATGCTCGTGGTTACCGTGATGTTGGTCTCTAACACCATGCGGCTTGCCGCATTTGCAAGGCGACGCGAGGTCGGGATCATGCGTTTGGTTGGCGCATCCAAGTTCTCAATTCGGCTACCTTTCTTGATTGAGGCACTAGTTGCTGCACTCGTCGGTGGAGTGCTCGCGACCGGGGCCTTAGTCGCAATAAAAGTTTGGTTAGTGGACGGGGTGTTAGCGCAGTCTTTTTCGTTCACGCCTTTCTTCGGGTGGGGCGTGGTTTGGCTGGCAGGGGGTGTCGTGGCTTTGGTCG
>VGAH01000097.1 GCA_016870945.1 Actinomycetota bacterium
GCGATAAGTGCCAGTGTTTGATTCCTTGTCTATTCGCTTCAGCAGCGACAGTGCCGCTCATCTGCAAGTAAGGCCTGCCGCGTTCACCAGTTAGAACTTCGCAATCGTGCCATCGCAAACCACCCGGGGCACCCAGAGCCTTAGCTACCGCCTCTTTAGCGGCAAAACGAGCAGCCAGCGAAACAGCGCCGTCGGGTAAAGGGCCTTCGACCCCGTCCGAAGACTTACCTCGCTGTGCTCTTTCGCGCTCCGAAAACAACCGGTCTGCCAGCGCTGGAGTTCGCAATAACGAAGATTGAAAACGCGGCACATCAAC
Source organism: Actinomycetota bacterium (assembly GCA_016870945.1). Classification (GTDB taxonomy): domain Bacteria; phylum Actinomycetota; class Actinomycetes; order S36-B12; family UBA5976; genus VGAH01. The sequence goes on from VGAH01000097.1 coordinate 317, forward strand.
CACATCCACGCCCATGCCGACAATCACCTTTGCAAGCCCCTATTCAACCGTCACGGATTTCGCCAGATTGCGCGGCTGATCAACGTCGTGACCTTTAGCAGTCGCCAATTCACATGCCAAAACTTGCAATGGGACGGTGGCTACCACGGGTTGCAAAAGCAATGGTGTCAGCGGCACCCGAATCAAATAATCAGCCACCTTCTCAGCTTCTTCATCACCTGCAGTGGCAATAACCACGGTCTTGGCACCGCGAGCTTGTACTTCAGCGACGTTCGAGAGGATCTTCTCGCGAATCTGCATGGGGCTGCCCATTGGTGGGACTATCACAACCACCGGCACGCCTGGCTCGATCAATGCAATAGGCCCGTGCTTTAACTCACCAGCGGCAAAACCCTCAGCGTGCATGTAGGCGAGCTCTTTTAGTTTTAGCGCCCCTTCAAGGGCAACGGGAAACCCAACATGCCTACCTATATAGAGAACGCTTTTGGCCCCAACAAGTTCTCTGGCAACTTGTCTGGCCGGTTCGACTGTGTCGAGTGCAAGGTCTACTTGCGCTGGTAGGTCAGCAAGGGCCTTGATCATCGACTTAAGTTCTAAGTCGTCACTTGAGCCCTTGATGATCGCAATTTGTAGTAGCAATAGCTGCACGGCAACCACTTGGGTCAAGAACGCCTTAGTAGAAGCGACTGCTATCTCTGGCCCTGCTCGCGTGTAGAGGGCCGCGTCGCTCTCACGCGGTATAGATGAACCCTGGGTGTTGCAGATCGAAATGACCAACGCCCCTGATTCTTTGGCGTGACGTACCGCCATTGCGGTGTCCATGGTCTCGCCTGACTGCGATATGGCCACCACCAAGGTGTTATCGCCTAATGGGGCTTCGCGATATCGAAACTCACTTGCCAACTCGACAACCGATGGAACACCCACGAAATGATCCGAGAAGTACTTGCCAACTAAGCCAGCGTGATAAGCGGTGCCGCAAGCTAAAAACACAATTTGATCTACCGAAGCGAGTCGGCTCGAGACAGAGTCAAGCTCGCGCAACTGCAATTGACCGTTTGAACCGATTCGCTCGGCTAACGTGTCGGCAACCGCGCGAGGCTGCTCAGCAATTTCTTTCAACATGAACAGGTCATAGCCGCCTTTTTCGGCCGCTTCAGCGTCCCAATCAACGGTGAATGCTCGGGCCCGAGCCGGGTTTCCATCAAAATCCGTAACGGTTATTGAGTCTGCTCTTAACTCAACGCACTGATCTTGACCGAGCTCTAGTGCCTCACGTGTGTGCGATATAAAGGCAGCTACATCTGAAGCTAAGAAGTTCTCACCCAACCCACAACCGACGACAAGTGGTGAATTTCGCCTAGCACCGACTACGACATCAGGGTCAGCTGCACTTAGGGCAAGCAAGGTGAATGCGCCATCTAATTGGCGTGCCGTTCGTCGCATAGCTTCGGCCAAATCACCTTGGGTACTTGGGTACTCATGAGCTAGTAAATGCGCGACGACTTCTGTGTCTGTTTCGCTCGAGAAGTGAACCCCTTTAGCTAAGAGCCTTTGCCTAATTGCTGCATGGTTTTCGATGATTCCGTTATGAATGACTGCGATTTGGGCGTGCTCGTCAACGTGAGGGTGAGCGTTGCTGTCAGTCGGTGCGCCATGGGTTGCCCACCTCGTGTGGCCAATGCCAACCGTGCTATCTGGCAGTGGATCAGCCCCTAAGAGCTCTTCCAAGCTGCCCAACTTGCCGGCTCTTTTTCTGACACTTAAGGCACCGTCTGCGACTACCGCTACCCCAGCCGAGTCATAACCTCGATATTCCAGTCGACGCAAACCTTCGACGACAACCGAAAGTGCTTGTTTGGCACCGACGTAGCCGACTATTCCGCACATACCTGCAAGCCTAGAAGGCTAGTTAGCGATTACTGCCTAATGAATTTGAGACTACGGCTGCTAGCTCATTTGCTACCTGCTGCGCAATTGCCTCGTTCTCCGCCTCGACCATAACCCGAATGAGCGGTTCCGTTCCGCTAGCCCGCAGAAGTACTCGCCCTTTCTCGCCGAGTTGGTCTCGGGCAGCCTTCGCCGCCTCAAGCACCTTGGGGTGTGTGTCCACCTTGGATTTGTCAACGCCTGAGACGTTTACCAACACTTGTGGGTGACGTTTGACAACACGGGCTAGTTCTTCTAACGAGTGGCCAGTTCTCACCATTTCACCCATTAATTGCAAACCAGTAAGAAGGCCGTCGCCGGTGGTTGCGAAATCACTCATGACGATGTGCCCGCTTTGCTCACCACCGAGCGAGAAACCCCCGTCCTCCATAGATTCGAGGACGTAACGATCCCCAACCGGGGTTTGAACAAGGTTTATGCCTTTCTCGCGCATTGCCAAGTGCAGACCTAGGTTCGCCATGACGGTCGTGACAAGGGTGTCTCTGCGCAGGCGTGACTGTGATCGCAACCCAAGTGCCAAGATGGCAAGAATCTGATCTCCGTCAACTACTTGGCCCTTCGAGTCAACGGCCAGGCATCTATCAGCATCGCCGTCATGGGCAAGCCCAAGGTCTGCACCCTCGGTTAAAACGCGAGCAACTAACGGAGCTAGATGCGTGCTGCCACATTGGTGATTGATTCGCAACCCCGAAAGGTCGTCATTTAACACGATTACTTTGGCGCCTGATTCACCGTAAACCGGGCCGGCTAACGCGGCTGCTGAGCCATTGGCGCAATCAACCACCACTTTTAGCCCTTGTAACGACCCAGACATCGAACCAAGTAAGTGCTCTTGGTATTGGCGCACTAGTTCCGGGGCATCACTAACCCGCCCAATCGAGTCACTGGTGGGCTCTGCGTCAAGTTCATAGGCGCGCTCGATCTGGCGTTCAACTTCATCACCAAGTTTGCGGCCCTTTCTGCCGAAGAACTTGATTCCGTTATCTGGCATCGGGTTATGGCTTGCAGAAAGCATCACCCCAAAAGC
>VGAH01000098.1 GCA_016870945.1 Actinomycetota bacterium
TAGACGAGCAGACAGACTCAGGTGCATGGGCCAATGTGGCTGAAACTGTTTTAGGTCTCGGTGCCCGAGTAGCACCGGTTAGCGCGGTTGCTCACGATCGCGCGGTCGCTGCAGTAAGTCATGCGGCCCACGTCGCTTCTGCTGCTTATGCGAATTCGATTGAGGCCGTGGCACCCATGCCTCTTTCATTAGTGCTAGCCGCAGGGTCTTTTCGAGACGTTACCCGCGTAATGCTCTCACCCGAAGAACGCACGGCTGCAATGTTGATAGAAAATGGCGACGACACCGCAGCTGTCGCGTCAGTCATGAGCGAAGAAATTTCAGCGTTAGCTAAGGCGTTAAGTGCTAGAGACGAGGGTGTGGTCGCTAAGCAATTAGCTAGTGCCGGTGATCTGCGTCGGCGCTACGACCGACTAATTGCAACCGAAGCAATGACTGGGCGCCTAATTGATGCACCAACTCGCGCTGAATTGGTAGATGAATTACGTGGGTTGGTTGATTCTGGGGCGCTCGTTGCAGACATCACCGACGTGATGAACGACGGTGCGATTTGGCGCGCGGCGGTCTTAAGCCCGGTGTAGCGCGGGGTTAAGCCCAGCCCACTCACTTAAGCGTGGCAGTGCTTGAACTTTGCCGGTAACCGAGTCGCGACGAAAAGTGATACCTGCTTGACCAGAAAGTTCGCGAGCTTTCTTTACTTCGCCATCTGGCAAGGTGACTTTCGTGCCAGCCGTTAGATAAAGCCCGGCTTCAACTATGCAGTCATCACCAAGTGATATGCCAAGGCCGGCGTTTGCGCCAATGAGGCATCGTTTGCCGACTGAAATTACTTCGCTGCCACCACCAGAGAGCGTGCCCATGATCGAGGCACCTCCGCCGAGGTCGCTGCCCTCGTCCACTATTACCCCGGCAGAGATGCGGCCCTCGACCATCGAGACACCGAGTGTGCCTGCGTTGAAGTTGACGAAGCCCTCGTGCATCACGGTCGTGCCTTCGGCTAAGTGCGCGCCAAGTCGCACGCGTGACGCGTCTGCGATTCGCACGCCGGTTGGGACGACGTAATCGACCATCCGCGGGAACTTGTCGATGCTGTGCACGGTTAGCGGTTGGCCGACGCTGCGTGCGCGCATCAATAGCGCGGGTAAGTCGTCGGCCAGAACTGGCCCGAGTGATGTCCACGCGCAGTTTGTGAGCAGGGCGAATATGCCTTCTAAGTTTGCTTGGCGAGGTTTGATTAGTCGCGCAGATAGCAAGTGCAGACGCAGGTATGCATCTGCCGCGTCGGCTGGTGGTGTGCTCAAGTCGGGTATTACTGTCTCGATGATCGAGGTCGTGACTTGGCGCAGTGCGTCAGGTGCTGGGGCTTGTAAGTCAGATATTGGACGGGGGCTGTCGCCAAGAGTTGGCGCCGGGTACCAAACGTCGAGGCTGCGCCCGGCGGCAGTCGTTTGCAGGCCGATTCCGCTTGCAGGGCTGGTTAGGTAACTCACGAGCTCACGCTATCTATTCGTTTGCGATGCGCAACGATGACCCTGTGACTACCTCACTCGATCTCACTGGTGACTTGGGTGAGCTCACGTTGGCGCTGGTTAACGTGCCGAGCGAATCGCGCCACGAGGGCGAGCTCGCCGGTCTGGTTGAGAAAGCGCTTTCGCGGTTTGAGCACTTGCAAGTTACGCGCGTTGGCAACAGCGTTGTTGCACAAGTTAGTGGCTTGGAGTCGTCGCGAACGGTCTTGCTTGGTGGCCATTTAGACACGGTGCCAAGTTCGGGCAATCTGCCTGGGCGAATTGACGGTGCTTGCGTCTGGGGGCTTGGTTCATGTGACATGAAAGGTGGCGTGGCAGTTGCACTGAAGCTTGCAGCGACAGTGACAAAACCAGCGTCGTCCATTACTTATGTTTTTTACGAATGTGAAGAAATAGTTTCGAGTGCTAATGGTTTAGGTGTTTTGCTGAAGGCGAAGCCTGATTTGCTGAAGGCTGATTTGGCGATTCTGCTAGAGCCTACGAACGGGGTTATTGAGGCCGGCTGTCAAGGTGTCGTGCGTGTGAAGGTGCATGTGGACGGCAAGCGTGCGCACGTGGCGCGGTGGTGGCTAGGGCAGAACGCGATTCATGGTCTAACCCCGATCTTGGACGCGGTGCAGCACACGCGCGAGCGCAAGCCGGTAATTGACGGGCTTGAGTACCGCGAGGCCATGCAAGTAGTTGGCGTCGAGGGCGGGGTTGCGAGCAACGTGGTGCCAGATCAGGCGTGGGTTGAGATAAATCATCGGTTCGCACCCGATCGTTCAACTGAGCAAGCATTGGCGAACGTGCGAAGTGTTGTTGCAGGCGCGGTTGGCAGTGGTGAAACTGATGATGACTTAGCGCAGGTGGGCGTGCATTTAGAAGTCGTTGATGCAGAAGGTGCTGCGCCACCTGATCTCACCAACCCGGTGCTTGAGAAATTTGTGCGGCATACAGGTGTCGAGGTGAATCCAAAACATGGTTGGACTGATGTGGCGCGCTTTGCGGCCATGAATACCCCGGCCGTTAACTTCGGCCCCGGCGACCCGAAAGTCGCACACACAACCGACGAACACGTGCCCACCACCCAATTAACTTCCGTCTACCAAACCCTCCGCCCTTACCTCACTGCCTGATTCGAAAACCTTCTCTCAGGGTTTCCCCTCGCAACTCCAATCGCTCGTCCAAAGTATATGAACAAGGCGGCTCTTGCTGCCAACACTGGCCGTTTTTTGAAGCAATAAATACTTCGAGGCCAGAGTCGGTTTTGAGCACTTCGCCTAATGCCTCACTCGAAGTTTGACTCCCCAAAGGGCCCGGTCCATTAGCTATTACTGGGTTAAGTAGCGCACTTCCTACATAGCCCTTCTGAAGAAAAATAACTAAGAGCCAAATTGCAAATAGCAATGACGCCAGAAGCACTGACAACCGACTACGCCGGCTTCGCCTGGCGGTGGTCACTGATTTATGGATAAGGACGGACAGCGGAATGACTCCAAGTGCGATCAATGGGCCCCAGAAGAAACGTGGTTGAGCAGATGCCCAGGCCGTTAAGGCAAGTACGCTTGCGGGAGCTGCCCAGACCCCTGTCACGTAGTAGCGAAAGCTGCGGTCAACGGGGATCTCGTTGGGCAGGACTCGGTAAAGCCACCAAAGCACTATGGCGGTGAACGCCGATCCAATTAGGAATTGCACCGATGGTTCCCGCAT
>VGAH01000099.1 GCA_016870945.1 Actinomycetota bacterium
ATGTCGTAGAGAGCAAGCTCGTCAACATTTAGCTCGGTGCCCAATTTGTCTGGGGTGCGAAAGATGTCACCGGCTGGGCGAATCGCCTCGTGCGCCTCTTGTGCGTTCTTGACCTTGCGGTCATAGCGGCGCGGTTCAGGTGCAACCGCATCGGCACCGAAAATCTCAGCAGCTTGAGCCCGAGCAGTCTTTACCGCCGACTCAGACAAACTGGTGGAGTCGGTTCTCATGTAGGTGATGTAGCCGCGCTCGTAAAGTGACTGAGCAACGCGCATAGCTCGTTGAGCACTCCAGCCCAAGCGGTTACCCGCTTCGCGTTGCAACGTCGAAGTCATAAAGGGCGGCTGCGGGGAGCGCCGATAAGGCTTGTCGACAACATCTGCGACTTTGAAAGGCTTGCCAGCTAGCTCGTCAACTAATTTGGTTGCGAGATCTTCGTCTAATCGGACGGCCGCTTCACGAGTTTGCACACCGCGCGAATCAAAGTCATCGCTGCCGGCAATCTTTTGGCCATTGATTTGAGTAAGGGCTGCGTCGAACTTGCCTGGGTCGAAGGTGGCTGAGATGTCCCAATAGTCAGCGGCTCGAAAGGCCATCCGCTCGCGCTCGCGATCAACGACTAAGCGCAAAGTGACCGACTGAACTCGACCGGCTGAAAGCCCCTGTTGGACTTTCTTCCACAACACTGGCGAAACCTCGTAACCATAAAGACGGTCGAGAATTCGCCTGGCCTCTTGGGCATCGACTAGGCGTTGATCTATCTCACGAGTTGTCTCAGCTGCCTCACGAATTGCGTGTTCGGTGATTTCGTGAAACACCATTCGGCGCACCGGCACCTTGGGCTTTAGCACCTCAAGTAAGTGCCAGGCGATCGCCTCGCCCTCTCGGTCTTCATCTGTGGCAAGCAGTAACTCAGTTGCGTCTTTTAGTTTCTTCTTTAGCTCTGAGACGCGCTCGCGCTTTTGCGAATCGACTACATAGAGGGGGGCGAAGCCGTTTTCGACGTCTACGCCGAGTTTGGCCCACTTGAGCTTCTTTAGCTCAGCCGGTATCTCAGCCGCGCGCCTAGGCAAATCGCGAATGTGGCCAACGCTTGCCTGCACGTCATAGTCAGACCCCAAGTACTTCTGGATGGTCTTTGCCTTTGCTGGTGATTCAACTATCACCAGCCGCTTGGTTTTGGTGCTAGTCGCTTTCGGCAATAGCCACGCTTCGTCGCTTCGAGAACCACACGGCGGCCACGATCACAGCGACGGCGATCAATGAGACCACGACGCGCAACACCACGTTGCTGTCAGGGCCCATCGAGTACTGCACCGCGGCTGGGGCGACCAGCAGTGCTACCAAGTTCATAACCTTCAACAACGGGTTGATCGAAGGCCCGGCAGTGTCTTTGAATGGGTCACCAACGGTGTCACCGATGATGGTGGCCTCGTGCGCGGGTGAGCCTTTACCGCCGTGATTGCCTTCTTCGACGTATTTCTTTGCGTTGTCCCATGCACCACCTGAGTTAGCCAAGAACACCGCCATCAACACTCCAGCAGCAATCGCGCCGGCCAAGAACGAACCGAGTGCACCAACGCCTAACCCGAAACCAACGGCAATCGGTGCCATCACCGCCAGCAAGCCGGGGGTAACAAGTTCGCGCAACGAATCGCGAGTGCAAATGTCAACGACTTTGCCGTATTCAGGTCGCTCAGTGCCGGCCATGATGCCCGGGCGCTCACGGAACTGCTTTCGCACCTCAAACACCACGGCCCCTGCCGCGCGCCCGACAGCATTGATTGCCAAGCCGCTAAACAAGAACACCACTGCGGCGCCGATGATCAAGCCAACCAAGTTCACCGGTTCAGAAATATTTAGTTGCATACCGAGGTCAAGCACTTCGCCGGCTTTGGCAGCGCTCGCGATGATGGTGTCGGCGAATGCTCCGAAGAGCGCAGTTGCGGCCAAAACGGCCGTGGCAATCGCGATGCCCTTAGTGATTGCTTTGGTTGTGTTACCGACTGCGTCGAGGCGCCCGAGGGCCGCAGAACCTTCAGGGTGCGGGTTGCGAAGTTCAAGCCAATGTTGGACGGGGTCACCTGCCATTTCGGCAATGCCTTGAGCGTTGTCTGAGATCGGGCCGAATGTGTCCATAGCCACGGTTACCCCGACGGTTGTTAGCAAGCCAGTACCTGCCAAACCGACAGCGAAAAGTGCCAGAGTGAATGACCCACCACCCAATGAGGCTGCACCAAACACGGCAGCAGCAATCAACAGTGCTGAATAAACGGCTGATTCAAGACCAACCGAAATACCCGAAAGAATCACAGTCGCTGGCCCAGTAAGTGAGGTCTGTGCAACGGTGTCAACCGGCTTGCGGTTTGTTTCGGTGAAGTAGCCGGTCAACAGTTGAATTAATGCGGCAAGTGCGATACCGATCAACACTGCACCGATCGCCAGCACTCGGGGGTTAAACGACGCGGCCTCGGCCGGGTCTAGGCCTATGCGGTCTGCTATTTGTGCGAATTCAGACAACCCGTCCAAACGATCTGGCAAGAACCAGAAGGCCGCGATGCTGACCAAAATTGCAGATGCAATTGCCGAGACGAAGAACCCACGGTTAATGGCAGACATCGCCGACTTGTCTGACTTACGCATGTTTGCCAAGAAAATGCCCAAGATCGAAGTCAGCACACCTATTGCCGGAATAACCAACGGGAACACCAAGCCCAATGACCCAAGTGCGGCTGAGCCCAAAATCAATGCAGCTACCAAGGTGACGGCGTAGGACTCAAACAAGTCCGCCGCCATTCCGGCGCAATCGCCGACGTTGTCACCGACGTTGTCGGCGATTGTGGCAGCGTTACGCGGGTCGTCTTCGGGGATCCCTTGCTCGACCTTGCCCACCAAGTCAGCACCCACGTCAGCTGCCTTAGTGAAGATTCCGCCACCGACCCGCATGAACATCGCCAAAAGAGCAGCACCAAACCCAAAGCCTTCGAGCACGCGCGGTGCCTCACCCGCGTACACCAAAACCACGATCGCTGCACCCAAAAGACCTAAGCCGACGGTGACCATGCCGGCCACCCCGCCTGAGCGAAACGCGATGCGCATTGCCGGAATCTC
>VGAH01000100.1 GCA_016870945.1 Actinomycetota bacterium
GGTTAACGATCAACAACCCGTCATCTAGGCTCGCGCCGCATTCGTCAATTACTTGAGTTAGTTCAGCATTCTCACCCTCAGGTAGTACGTAAAAGCCCTCGACGCCCGCTGATTCAGCGCCACTGCTCACGAGCCCAGGGTCTGCCTTTGCACCGCCGAGTAGCGCAAGTGCGGTAAGCACCATGGTTTTGCCAGCACCAGTCTCGCCGGTGACGACCGTAAAGCCTGGCGAGAATTCGATCTCAGCTGATCTGATTACCCCAAGATCGTTGATCTTGAGGCGCTCAATCATCTAGCGGTGCGCCAACCTTCAACCGGCAGACGAAATTTCGCGACCAAGCGATCGGTGAAGGGGGCATCGGTCAATCGTGCTAGACGCACCTTCTGTTCACCCATCTCAACGCGCACTTGTGCACCAGGGTCTACCTGGGTGCTACGCCTGCCGTCACAAACCACCTCGACTTGGCCAGAGCCGCCGAGCACGTCAATTGTGACCTCGCTTTTCGGCGAGACCACCAACGGCTTGGCGAATAGGGCGTGGGCACTAACTGGCACGATCAACAGAGCCTCGACATCCGGCCAAATGATCGGGCCACCCGCGCTAAACGCATAGGCGGTCGAGCCAGTCGGGGTAGAGACGACGACCCCGTCAGCCCCCCACGACGAGAGCTTTCGCCCGTCCACACTTAAGCCGAGCTCGATCATGCGGCCTGTGCCGACTCGCTCAAGGGCCACATCGTTGACCGCCCAGCCAGTCGTCTCGGAGCCATCAGCCCGCATGATTCGTGCCCTAAGCAACGGACGTTCTTCGACAATCCACGTTTTGGCAACGACAGCCTTGGCAACGTCGGCTAGTTGTTCACGTTCAGCCTCTGCAAGAAAACCAACGTGCCCCAGATTTACCCCGAGCACGGGGCAGCTATGTGGGTGAGCAAGCTCCGCGCCGCGCAAAATGGTTCCGTCGCCACCTAGCGCGATAACCAACTCGAGGTCTGACTCTTTGCCGAGAGTGACGGCCTCTACTTGCTCAGAATCAACCTCGAGCACATTAAGCCCTGCGTCTTTAAGTGATCTCGCCACCTCTTTTTGAGCAGCAACGGCCTCTGAGCGCTCTTTGTTTGCAACAACACCGATATGCCGAGTGGCGTTTGTCATCAGTTGGCCGCATCTTTTCGGAACCACACGAACGTTTCTTGATTACCCGCAGGGCCCTTTATGACGCTATCTGCACGCGCGACTTCGACAAGGCCTAACTTAAAGCCCTCTTGCACGAGTGAGTCAACAGCGGCTACCCGAGCTGACTCGTCTCGCACGACCCCACCTCTCTCAATTAGATCTCTACCAACTTCGAATTGCGGCTTCACCATCACGACTATGTCGGCTGCTTGGGCCGAATTAGCCACGATGGCCGGCAAGATTTTCGAAGCTGAAATGAAGGATACGTCACACACGACAACCGACGGTTTTGGTTCGAGCACCCATGCGTTTGGGTCGCGAGCGTTAACGCGATCGAGCACAACCACTCTCTCATTGCTGGCCAGTGACCAATCAAGTTGTCCGTAGCCAACGTCGACTGCAAAAACCTTGTCTGCGCCGTTGCGCAAGAGCACATCGGTGAACCCCCCGGTCGAGGCACCCACGTCAGCGCAAACCTTGCATGAAACCTCAAGGCCGACGAATGCCTCTAACGCACCGGCTAGCTTTTCGCCCCCTCGAGAGACGAATCTCGGGCCGGTGTCAGCATCGATGATGACCGAATCATTTGCAGCAACTTGGCGAGCAGATTTGTCGGCAACTATTCCATTGATTTTGACCACACCTTGATCAATCAAAGCTTGGGCTTGTTCGCGCGTTGGTGCTAGGCCGCGCTCGACTATCTCTTTGTCAAGCCGCCGTCGGGTCATCGTCAGGGCTTGTCAGCAGGGTTCGTAGACGTTGATGGGTGTCAGTGAAAGCCTCAACGTGATCTGCAACTGGTAATTGGGTGATTTCGCGAACCGGTGCCAACGCCTCTTCAACCTCGACGCTGACATCGCTAGTGACGTCGTCTATCTCACCCATGGGCATCACAATAGCCACGTGATTCGGATTCTTGATGGGTACTTAGGCAACGAGCCAGGGCTGACATCCCTCTACCTAATCGAATCACACCGTCCAGTTCTCATTGACGCCTCAACCGCCGTCTCAGCCGAACGAGTGGCTATGCAGATTCGCGAAACCGGAATCGGCCCCGATGATCTCGCAGCGATTGCGCTGACACACATTCACGCAGATCACGCTGGTGGTGCGGGTGCACTTGCCAAGGCATTCCCGAAAGCGACGATTTACGTCCACCCCAAGGGTGCAAGACATTTGGTTGACCCGACGCGACTTGAGGCCTCAGTTCGAGCTCTCTATGTAGATGCATACGACGAGTTGATGGGGGCCCTGACACCTATAGATGCCGGACGGGTGCAGGCGGTTTCTGATGGCGAGCGCATCGACTTAGGTGAGGGTGAATTCTTAGAAGTTCTAGAGACCCCTGGGCACGCCAAGCACCATCTGACTTTCATTGGCTCAGAAGGCTCGGCCTACACCGGTGACGCTGTCGGTATCGGGATCGGTGATGTGTCGATTCAACCCGCTACCCCACCCTCAGACTTTGACCTTGATTTAGCACTGGCCAGCATTGCCAAGATTCGCGAGGCCGACCCAACTCAGTTGATGTTTGCCCACTTCGGGCGCAAGCTCGACGTTGATGAAACCTTTGATTTGGCTGAAGCAAGCTTGGTTGATTGGGTAGAAGTCGTGCGGGCCGCAAAAGCCCAAGGCCTGAGCGTCGAAGAAGCGGTTGTGCAACTTGACGCCAATGCTCCGAGGGCTGCCGCACCAGCAGCGAGCGTGATGGGCACTCGCACCAACGTCTACGGTGTCTGGCAGTACCTCGACCAATCCAACGAAATGGGGAAATAAGAAAACCCGCCGGGTTAACGACGGGTTCTCGAATCTAGAAAAAAATGTCCGGCGGCGTCCTACTCTCCCACCTAGTCTCCCAGGCAGTACTCTCGGCGCAGAAGGGCTTAGCTTCCGGGTTCGGAATGAGACCGGGCGTTTCCCCTTCGCTATGGCCG
>VGAH01000101.1 GCA_016870945.1 Actinomycetota bacterium
TGTAGCCCGCTTTATGCGTATGTAATAGTCACGGTTCTACCTGCATCTTTGGCACAAGGTGTGGTGTTACTTACCGCGTATGTCATAGGGCTTTGCGGCACGTTGCTCGCTATTGCCTTACTGGGGCAGCGAGCAATCGGCGCGGCCCGCTGGGCGGCAGACCCGCGCGGGTGGTTTCGTCGCGGTTTGGGCTGGGTGTTTATCTTCGTTGGCATCGCCGTCATTGCCGGGTGGGACAAAGACCTACAAACTTGGGTGATCGAAAATTCACCGATTAGGCCTTGGGAACTTGACGCGGGGTTCATACCCCAGGGCTGAGGCAACAAGGCGGGGTGCCACCTGCGCGCCAACCTCGCGTCACCAACCCGTAACCACCGACAAATAAACTCACCAGATGCCAACTGACTTAATTCTTAAAGCTTCGTCAATCATCACCATGGAAGACGCCCAACCCCGCGCCGAAGCAATCGCAATCGACACCACCACCGGCACGATCACCGCAATCGGTGCACTAAGCGACGTGCAAGCAAGTGCGCCAAACGTCGCCGTCACCGACTTAGGCAAAACCGTGTTGATGCCAGGTTTCATCGACCCACACAGCCACCCGATCTTGGCCGGCATGGTCACCCAATCACCCGCCTACTGGATCGCCCCCTACAACGGCTACCCCACCTACGCCGACGTCGTCGCCTTCTGGAAAAAACTCGACGCCTCAACACCAGCGGGCAAACCACTTGTTTTCAACGGACTTGACCGACTAAACCAAGGTGCACCCCAACTAACCAACGTTGATCTTGACCCGATCTTTCCGTCAAGGCCGGTTTTCGTGCTCGATGCATCAGGCCACGAGGTCTACTTCAACACCGCTTTGATGCAAGCAAACCAATGGCCAGATAACAAACCCCCGGCTGACCCAGTTGGTTCACACTTCGGACGAAACCCCGACGGCACCTCAAACGGCCGCGCCTATGAAACCGCAGCGATATTAGAAGCAGTGCGCAAGGTCTTTCTTAAAGCAATACCCCACCCGTTGCAGTCACTAGCAAGCTGGCTGAAGTTGATGTCAACTAACGGGGTCACCACCACGACTGATCACGCTTATCAAACGAGCCTGCTTAAGTCTTATGAGGCAACAGCATCGACACCAGATGTGCCGATTCGAATCGCGCTCTACCACATGACAATCGACCCAAATTGCGGCCAGCCATTAGATAGCTCAGCGCCTACGTCCTTACTTTGGAAAATTGGTGTCAAGCTCTGGGCCGATGGTTCGCCATGGGTTGGCACCATCGCCACGTCATATGCATACCTTGATTCGCCAGTGGTGCAGGCAGCACAAATCCCGCTTGGGCCAGGTGGTGAGGCGATGATGAATTACAACCGCCTCGAACTCGACAAAGTTCTTGCCACCTACGTAAACCTCGGGTGGCAATTCGCGTTTCACGTCAACGGTGACGTCGGGCTTGACGTGGTGCTAGATGCCTATGAAGAAGCGCTGGTTAACGCAAACCTGCTTGGCACAGATCACCGTTGGCGAGTCGAACACGTCGGTGGTTGCCGGGGTGATCAGTTTCAGCGCGCCGCCTCACTTGGTGTGACAGTCTCAATGTTGCCCGCACAGTTCATCTATTGGGGTGATCTATTGGACGGGCAGATCTTCCCCTCTGAAATCGGTAGCCAGTGGATGCGCGCCGGTGATGCCGTGCGAGCAGGGGCCCTTGTCACGTTTCACAATGACGGCCCGGTTAGCCCGCCGATACCGCTGCTAAACGTGCAAAGCATGGTCACTAGGCGAACACCGTCTGGCAAGTTACACGGCCCAGAACAACAAGTAAGCCTGCAAGATGCTTTCAAAGCTCACACCGTCAACGCTGCTAGGCAGATATTCCGTGAGAAAGAGTTGGGCTCGCTAGCGGTTGGCAAGTTAGCTGATTTAGTCGAGCTCTCGGCTGACCCGTTCATGGCCGACACCGACAAGCTAACCGATCAGGTAAGTGTGTTGGGCACTTGGTTAAACGGTAAGAAGATCGACCTTGATGCCTTCATGTCGCAGATGCAAGCAATAGACCCAAGCGAACACAAAGACTTACCCGCCGCAGCCATCACTAACCGCCGCTGCTGCTAACCCGGCGCCAGCCGTAACCCGTCGTCGCCGGCCAACCTACGTCAGAGGTTCCTTAGAGACTCGCGCCAAGAATCAAGTGAACTCTTCGACTTCGTGCTCACAGTCGCTAACCGCTTCACTGCAGCTCGCTGCTTAGGCTTTAACGAAGCGACTTGGCGCGGCCTTAAACCACGCGCCTGGCTCGCAGTCAAGCCCTTCACTTGTCGCAGCTTGAGATTTCGCACGGTTTTGGGTCGAACCACCGAGAGCACCCTGGGTGATATCGCCCTTATTTGCGCTCGCTTCAAACACAAAACCTGCGACGGCCCTAATGTGCGAGCCTGGCGCGCACTCATCTTCGAGAAATACTTGATTGGCAACGTCGCATTCGTCTTACAGATTCTTTTGAGTGCCGCGGGTGACTCGAGGGCGACTTCGATACCGAGGTTCATCGAACGTAGGCCGCCGCCAAGTGCCTCACCATTTACTTGCGCCGTGTGCTCACCGGGCATGAGGTTGTTCGGCATAGGGATCTCGGCTGCAAATGCCCCGTTTTCGTCCGTCATAACGGTGCCTAAATTGCGTGGGCTTGAGAAGACCCACATCACCACCGGGCTTCTTGGGCGGTACCCATTGCCGGCAACTGCGACCTTTTGCCCAGGTGCCGCCTGCACAGTGCCTTGCGCTGAAACCGGTGCCCGCCGCCCGTCTTCTTCTATGACACTCATGGCCAAACTAAAGTTGCCGCCAACTTCACGCACAACAACGGTCGAGTTATCTCGAATTGTTCGCTGAACAGACTTTGCACCGTCAGGCCCAACGACTAACACACCTTCAGGTCTAACTTGTGGCAGGCGAGATTCTTCGGTGATCGGCAGCGAGAGACTCGTCAGGTTGCCACCCGTTGCCTC
>VGAH01000102.1 GCA_016870945.1 Actinomycetota bacterium
TAGTTGTCAGGCAAACGCTATTTGTGAAACTGCCGAGGCCACCATGAACGAAGACATCGAATTGATACAAGCCAAGCTAAGGGGTAACGGGTAGGGGAACTACCGGTTCAACTGGGGGAATGACGTTGGACGGGGGCGCAAGCGGGTCAGTAATTTCTGCGTTGTCAGGTGTTGTCTCTGGGAACAAACCTTCTTCGGTTACCTCGACAACATCGTCTGGTAACGGCAAATCGGTGTCGGTGGTATCACCAACGTTTGCCGGCGGAGCAAACGCAACTGGTGGGCGATCTGCCAAGACCTCCTTCATGTAGGCACCCCAGATTCGCGCGGGGAAGGTTCCGCCAGTGACAGACCCGAGCCCACCAACACCCTTTAACGAAATCGGCGAACCTTCTGCGTTCTGTCTAGATAGAAAGACAGCCGTAGCCAACTCGGGTGTGTAACCGACAAACCAAGCCGACATGTCGTCATCGGTAGTACCTGTCTTACCCGCAACCTGGTGCCCGGGCACAGACGCTGCCGCCCCCGTCCCTGAACTAACTGATTGCACTAGGGCGAAGTTGAGATCAGCCATCACGTCGGTTTGAAATACCCGGTCTTTACGAGGTTCAAACTGGTAAAGCAAGCCGCCATTGGCACCTCTTACTTCTTTGATTGCGCTCGTCTCACTTTTTACCCCAGCGGCTGCAAAAGTGGCATAAGCGTTAGCCATACCTAATGCGGTTGGGCTCGCACTTCCTAACACGATGGTCGCGTTGTCAAGTAACCCTGGTGTGTCGGCTGGCAGACCTGCTCGAACTGCAACGTCTTTGACTGCACTCGGCCCGACCTCTAAGCCAAGTGCCACGTAGACCGTGTTCACACTCTTAACCGTCGCTTGTAAAAGCGGAATCTTTTTGTAAGAGAAATTCCCGTAATTGCGAACTCGGTAATCGAAGAACCGCCTTGGCGATCTGCCGTCCCACTTTGACTGTAATGAAATGTCATTCTCAAGGGCTGCTACTAAGGCAAACGGCTTAAACGTCGAACCTGCCATGGCGGTTGCTTGCGTCGCATTGTTTAGTTGGTTAGTCAAATAATCCTCACCGCCGAAAAGTGCCACTATTTCGCCAGTGCCTGGACGCACCGAAACCGCACCCACCCGCACACCAGTTGTGTCACCCTTAGGGCCTTGGTCGTTTACCGCCTTTACTAATGCCCGTTGGTTCTCTCGATTGAAAGTGGAAGTCACCCGAAGGCCGCGCAAATCTAGATCACTTTCACTAAACCCCAAGTCATAGAGCTGCTGCCGAACTGTTTCAAGCAAATAGCCACGAGTGCCTGCGAACTCTTGCCTTAAACCAATCGCTCGCACCTTAGGAAACCGCAGACCTTCACGTTCGGCCGCAGGCAGCACTTGTTCAGCCACCATGCCGTCAAGTACGAAATTCCACCGTGATTCTGCTTGTTCGAAGTTGAAGTCCGGGTCGTAGTTTCCAGGTGACCTAATGACAGCTGCCAAGAAGGCAGCCTCTGAAACGTCAAGGTCGGCAGCGTCTTTATTGAAATATTCGCGCGCTGCTGCTTGAACGCCGTAGGTACCCCGTCCGAAATAAATGGTGTTTAGGTATCTCTCCAGAATTATGTCTTTGCTAGCTAGCGTCTCGAGCTTCACTGCAAGTAGGAGCTCTCGTGCCTTACGAGCAACTGTTTGATCTTGGGTCAAGAAAGCGTTCTTCGCGTATTGCTGAGTGATGGTTGAGCCGCCCTGAGTAGGGCCACCACGTAAGTTGTTCACGATCGCTCGAGCGATTGCGGTTGGCGAGAAGCCAGTGTGTGCGAAGAAATCGCGGTCTTCTGCCGTTAAGACCGCAGCAGGTAGGTGCGTCGGTAACTGCCCAAGTGCGACGTCAGTTCGGTTTACTTCACCAAAACGCCCCAGCTCAGTGGTGCCGTCGTCCCAATAGACAACCGTTGCTTGCGCAGTCGCAACATCACTGGCCTGAGGAATCTCAGTTCTTTGTACGGCAAAAGCAAATGCCCCGCCGGCTACCGCACCAACTAGAACGACAAAAAGAAGGAACAGCCAAGCGCGCGCCCTCAACTAATCACGCTGCTGCTCTTGGTTAATCGATCCAATCTTTGGGCTTACGAAGTGGGCGACGTGGCACACCATCACCAAGCTGAAACGACTTGACCAAGAAGTTCCAGCCGCAGTCTTGACACACCTCAACCACATAAACCCGAAACTCCCCATGTTGAATGGCCATCGCCCGTAATTCAGCGGTGCTTTTCAGTCTGCCTGAATACGGGCCTAATTCATCGCCAAACACGTACTGAAGCTCGACTAAACGACCATCTTCACAAACAGGGCAAACGCGCTCAGTTTTCTCGCCATGAAACTTCGCAGCCTTCTTTAAGTACGGGTCAGCATCGCAGTTCGAATCACGAACGTGCATGCTTCTAGGCAATTCGGCCAGCACAGAACGCCGCTGCAACGCGTAATCCACTAGCCCACGGGGTTCTGTCGCATCGAACCCTGCAACTTCAGCCGGTTTTGCCATGAACGAATGTTACGGGAATTTCAACGGCGAGCTATCTTTTCTGCCACCAGTCAAGCAACGCAGCACGAGCATCTTCGAAAATCATTGGCCCGCGCTCGAGCCTTAACTCCAACATGTATTCGTAGGCTTCGCCAACTTCACGACCAGGTTGTAGCCCGAGTATGTCCATAATTTGCCGACCATCAAGGTCGGGTCTGATTGCGGCCAGCTCTTCTTCTGCTGCCAAGGCCGCGATTCTGCGCTCTAACTCAGAATAAGTCTTTTGTAGATCCAGCGCTTTCTTCTTATTTCGTGTCGTGCAATCTGCCCTGGTGAGCTTATGTAGCCGTACAAGTTGGTCACCTGCATCTCGCACGTATCGCCTAACGGCGCTATCAGTCCAATCACCGTCTGCATAGCCATGAAACCTCAGATGCAATTCCACTAG
>VGAH01000103.1 GCA_016870945.1 Actinomycetota bacterium
CGTTCGTATTGCATGAACACCAAATTCCAAACTTCTAGATAGCGCTCTTCGTCAACGATCGGCCCGCCGGGTGAGCCGTACGAATCGCCTCGATCTAAATAGATCTCTGAGCACGGCCCGCATGGCCCGGGGACACCCATCGACCAGAAGTTGTCTGCCATGCCTCTGCGTTGAATGCGCTCGCTAGGCACCCCGATTACATCTCGCCAAATGGCGTTACTTTCTTCGTCACTTTCAAAGATGGTCACCCAGAGGCGTTCGGCATCGAAGCCATAACCCCCGTCGGTAGGTGAATTGGTCAATAGCTCCCAACCGAATTTGATTGCACCTTCTTTGAAGTAGTCACCGAATGAAAAATTGCCAGCCATTTGAAAGAAGGACGCGTGCCTGGTAGTTCGACCGACTTCTTCGATATCGATAGTTCGCACGCATTTTTGAACACTGGTCGCCCGCTTGTACGGGGGTGTCTGCTCGCCAAGAAAAAATGGCTTAAACGGCACCATGCCGGCATTTACCAAAAGAAGTGTCGGGTCTTTTGCAATGAGCGATGCCGACGGCACGACCGTGTGGCCTCGTTCTTCAAAGAAATCCAAGAACCTCTTACGAATCTCAGCAGAGTCCATGAAGGTCTTGGCCTTCGTTGCTTTTGAGTTCACTGAGTGCTGTTTTTCAATTTGCCCGCGGCTTCGCGTCAACACCTGCTTCTTTTCGCTGGCGCTCAGAGATCGGGTTTGGGGCACCTGTCAATGGGTCAAAACCCCCACCAGTCTTAGGAAAGGCGATTACATCGCGCAAACTCTTCGAAGCTGTCAGCAGCATGGCGATTCTGTCCCAACCGAACGCGATTCCACCATGGGGCGGCGGCCCGAATTCGAGCGCGTCTAGCAAGAAACCAAACTTCTCTTTCGCCTGCTCGCGCCCCACGCCTAAAACCTCAAACACTCGAGTCTGAACTGATGAGTCATGAATACGGATCGAACCACCACCTATCTCAGACCCGTTGACAACTAAGTCATATGCGCTAGCGAGTGCCTTCGCAGGGTCGACATCGAAATCACTCACCCACTCGGCTTGCGGCGCGGTGAACGGATGATGCACTGCAGCCCAAGTCGGTGTCTTGTTTTTTGCCGAAACCTCAAGAGCTACCACCTCATCGCTAACCGGTTCGAACATGGGCGCATCCACGACCCAAATGAACTTCCATTCAGACTCGTTTATCAAACCGAGACGATGACCCACCTCGACCCTTGCGGCACCCAAGAGTGCGCGCGCACTTCTTGGCTCGCCAGCAGCAAAGAAGATGGCGTCGCCGTCATTGGCGCCAACCGCAGCAGCAAGCCCATCTCGCTCTGCTTCAGAGATGTTCTTTGCCACCGGGCCCGATAACGCGCCCTCTTCGACGGTAACCCAGGCCAAACCAGGCGCACCTCGCTCTTTTGCCCAGTCTTGCCACGCATCGAAGGCACGTCTTGGTTGTGCCGCACCGCCAGGCATGACGATGGCACCTACGTATTCGGCCTGGAAAACCCTGAATGGGGTTTGTGAGAAGAACTCTGTTAGGTCGATTAGCTCCAGCCCGAAACGCATGTCGGGTTTGTCTGAACCAAATCGACTCATGGCATCTTGATAGGTGATTCTTGGTATGGGCTCGATCGTGACGCCAATCAGCTCTCGCCACAGCATCGTTATCAATTTTTCAGCCATGTTCATCACGTCTTCTGCGACAACAAATGACATCTCGATGTCTAGTTGGGTGAACTCCGGCTGGCGATCAGCACGGAAATCCTCATCGCGATAGCAACGCGCAATCTGAAAATACTTATCGAAGCCAGCCACCATCAACAATTGCTTAAACAGCTGAGGTGACTGCGGCAGCGCGTACCACGAGCCTGGGTGCAGCCTCGCCGGAACCAGAAAGTCTCTAGCACCTTCGGGGGTACTACGTGTCATTGTCGGGGTTTCGATTTCAGTGAAACCCTCTGCCAACAAATGATTTCGCGTTAGTTGATTCAGCCGGCTTCGAAGGCGCAAGGCACTTGCTGGGCCCTCAGGGCGCCTTAGATCTAGATACCGATACCGCAAGCGCGTCTCTTCATTTACGTTGACGTGTTCGTCTAGAACGAATGGCAAAGTTTTAGCATCGCTTAAGCGTTGAACCCCGGTCACCCAAACCTCAACGGCTCCAGTCGGGATCTTGGTGTTTTCGCTACCAGCGGGGCGGGTCTTGACGACGCCGGTCACACTTACGCAACTTTCGATTCGAAGTTGATTGGCCAGCTCTTCATCGTGCACAACCAATTGCGCAAGGCCTGAGAAATCTCGAATATCGAAAAACGCAACCCCACCATGATCACGCCTTCTGGCCACCCAGCCAGCTAGTACAACTTCACGCCCGATGTCTTCGCCAGAGATAGACGCAACCGTGCGATCGCGATACGCCATCAGGATTTCTCGAACTTGACTGCTAGCTGCCCAGCAATTGCATCGACCGGGTAAACCTCTTGGTCACCTGAGTTCATGTCTTTCACCGTGACTTGTGATTGGGCAAGCTCGGTTTCACCAATTATTAGCGCCACTTGTGCACCGCTCTTCGACGCAGCCTTCATGGCACCTTTTAGACCCCGCTCGCCAAATGTCATGTCAGCAGAGACGCCAAAAGCGCGAAGATCGGTAACGATCTCTAAGCATGCGACTTGGGCTGCCTCGACCATTGGTATCGCATAAACCTCGACTCGAGAAGGTTCGGTCGAAAAGACACCCTCTGCCTCACACGCAAGCAAAGTTCGGTCTACACCGATGCCAAAGCCAACGCCAGATAGATCCGGGCCGCCTAACGCGCCCAATAGACCGTCGTAACGACCACCCCCGCCGATACCTGACTGCGCCCCCAACTCTGCGTGGTCGAACTCAAAAACAGTGCCTGTGTAGTAGTCAAGCCCACGCACCAAGCGTTCGTCGAATACCGGTG
>VGAH01000104.1 GCA_016870945.1 Actinomycetota bacterium
CGCAATCACCTGCTCTTTTACGTAAGTATCGGCTTGCTCACTGGTGATTGACATCCCGGATCTGATTGCGCATTCGAGCATCGAGTCAGTGAAACCGGCGTGCACCCAAAGCAGCCACTCAGGCTTGTCGAGTTTCAGTCGATGATGAATTGCACGAACCTTCTCTGCCGCCGAATTTGCCTCGGCCTTCGTTCCAAAAGTTATGACCGCTATGTATTCAGCAGTGCGAAAGAGTCGTCCCCAAGGGTCTTCGCGATATATCGAGTGAGCTTCGACCCCCGCCATCGCCTCAGGGTGTAGCCCTTGTAGCAGCAAAGCGCGGATACCACCGACGGTGGCGGACGGGTCAGAGTGAATTCGCCAACTCATGCTGTCAGGTCCGAACAAACCAGGGTCAGGAGTTAACACGTCTGGCTCACCAAAAGCGAACTTTCTTTCAGGCATGTGCAAAGAATTGCATGCATTCGACAGGTACGCTTAAGCAGTGGCCGCAGTAGACGCAATAGTTGCTAGAGAAATCCTCGATTCACGTGGTAACCCCACAGTAGAAGTCGAAGTTGCACTCGATGACGGCAGTGTGGGCCGTGCTGCAGTGCCCTCGGGTGCCTCAACAGGCGCTTTCGAAGCTCATGAGTTACGTGATGGTGACGACCGATTCGGCGGTAAGGGGGTGCGTTCAGCAGTCAATGCAGTTCTTGGTGAGATTTCTTCGCAAGTAGTTGGCATTGACGCAAGCGAGCAACGCGAAATAGACCAAGCGATGATCGATCTTGACGGCACACCTACCAAGTCGCGCCTAGGCGCTAATGCGCTTCTTGGTGTTTCACTTGCAGTGGCTCATGCTGCGGCTGAAAGCGCAGACCTGCCATTGTTTAAGTACTTAGGCGGCCCGAATGCATATCTAATGCCGGTACCAATGCTCAACATTTTAAACGGTGGTGCCCACGCTGACACTGGCGTGGCCATTCAAGAGTTCATGGTTGCCCCGATCGGTGCCCCTAATTTTCATGACGCGTTGCGCATGGGGGTTGAGATCTACCACTCGCTTAAGTCGGTCTTGAAGAAGGCAGGTCATGCAACCGGTTTAGGTGACGAGGGTGGCTTTGCACCACAGCTTTCGAATAACGCGCTGGCACTCGATTTGATCGTCCAAGCTATTGAGAATGCGGGTTATCAAGTTGGTTCTGATTGCGGTCTAGCCCTTGACGTGGCAGCAACTGAGTTCTATCAAAATGGGGCATATCAATTTGAGGGGTCCGCTCGTTCAGCCGAGTGGATGACTGGTTATTACGAGGGGTTATTGGCTGAATACCCGATCGTGTCAATCGAAGACGCTTTGTCTGAAGATGACTGGGCCGGCTGGAAGCACTTGACTGATGCCATAGGTGACCGGGTTCAGCTTGTTGGTGACGACCTATTTGTTACCAATATCGAGAGGCTGCAGCGCGGAATTGACGAGGGCGTGGCAAACGCGCTTCTGGTGAAGGTAAACCAAATTGGCACCCTCAGTGAAACACTTGACGCGGTAAGCCTTGCTCAAAAGAACGAGTACCAAACGATGATGAGTCATCGATCAGGTGAGACAGAAGACACCACGATTGCCGACCTAGCCGTAGCCGTGAATTCAGGCCAGATTAAGACCGGGGCACCGGCGAGAAGTGAGCGCGTCGCTAAATACAACCAGCTGCTGCGAATCGAAGAAGAGCTTGGTGAGACGGCGCGTTATGCAGGTAAACGGGCTTTTCCGCGTTTCATCTCGAAATAACTTTTAGCCCATGGGCATCACGGGGCGAGGCGCACTAGTTGCAGCAGTCATCGTCATCATGGCGATCGCCGTAGCAGTGCCCGCAAGGCAACTAATCGATCAGCGCGCCGCCATCGCAGATGCCGCAGCCGAGAACGAACGTGCGCGCGATCGCATCGTGTTGCTCGAAGAGTCACTCGATCGGTGGTCTGATCCGGCCTACATCGCGGCTCAAGCACGACAAAGATTGCGTTTCGTGTTTCCCGGTGAGACAGCCTTCATCGTGATCGGGCCTGACGGTGCGGCAGTCGAGTCAACTCAAGCGGGCCCAGTTTCTACTTTTCCCACATTGCCTAAGAAACCAAATGCGTGGTACGAAAGACTCTGGCACAGTTTCGAGCGAGCAGCGCAATAATCACCCGTGCTAACGGAACTTGACCAGCAAGTAGTTTCTGCCCAGCTTGGGCGCCCCGTACGCAATGCTTTGTCTGTAGTTGCTAGATGCACATGCGGTGAACCATTAGTAATTCAAACCTCGCCCCGGTTAAGTGACGGCCAACCCTTCCCTACTCTTTTTTATCTGACGTGTCCGGCCGCAATCGCGGCGATCGGCACTCTTGAGTCAGAAGGTGTAATGGCCGAATACGAAAAGCGCTTAACTGAAGACTCTCAGTTGCGAGATGACTACTTGCGGGCGCACGACGATTACTTGTCGAGAAGGGCCTCGATTCAAGAGGTAGACGAACTAGTCGGTATTTCGGCCGGTGGCATGCCTGAGCGTGTCAAGTGCTTACATGCCTTGGCAGCGCATTCGCTAGCCGTTGGGCCTGGCGTAAACCCAATCGGTGACGACGTTGTCAGGCGCATCTCGCCCTGGTGCAACAAAGAGGTAGCAGCGACATGAGGGTGGCAGCACTTGATTGCGGCACGAATTCATTGCGATTGCTAATTGCTGACGTGAACAAAGCCCAAGGTTCGTTAACAGACGTTGACCGAAAGATGCAGATCGTGCGCTTAGGTGAAGGTGTCGACAAGACAGGGGTGCTGTCACACGCAGCCCTTGCCCGTACATTCGACGCGCTCGATGAGTACGCGAGCTTGATCAACCAACGCGGTGTCGAGAAGGCTTCTATGGTCGC
>VGAH01000105.1 GCA_016870945.1 Actinomycetota bacterium
CGCTCGTGATGGTTTGCCAGGTGAGATCCATTTGTTGTCGGTAGCGGTGTTCTAGAAAAGCGAGCCGCACGGCCAGTGGGTCTAGGCCGCGGGCGACCACGTCATCTACTAAAACGATGTTGCCCGAGGATTTGCTCATCTTCTTGCCTTCAAACAACAGGTGTTCTGCGTGCACCCAATGCTTGACAACATCGCGCTTGGTTGCCGCGTTACTTTGCGCTCGCTCGTCTTCGTGGTGAGGGAAGCGCAAGTCGATACCGCCAGTGTGAATATCAATCGAGTCGCCAAGAAGGTCGATACTCATTACCGAACATTCGGTATGCCAACCGGGGAACCCACTGCCCCAAGGGGAATGCCAAACAAGTTGCGTGCGCGCCGTGCCAGCGTGCTTCCATAGCGCCCAGTCGGCGTGAAACCTTTTGCCCGTCTCGGTCGTGTCGTCGATATTGATTTTGTGGCCTGGTTTTAGATCTGCTAGTCGATTACCACTTATCGCGCCATATGTTTCGAATGATCTGGCGTCGAAGTAAACGCTCTTGTCGTCGCCTACGTATGCGTGGCCGAGTGAAATCAGTCGTTGAACGAAGTCGATCATCGGCGAGATGTAGTCGCTTGCTCGCGGGTAATGCTCGGCGTCTCTAATGTTTAGCGCTTTGCGATCTTTGTGAAAGGCCTCTTCGTAGGCTCGTGCGAGTTCAAGTGGTGAACGATTCTCAAGTTTGGCTTGGGCCAAGATCTTGTCGTCTTCGGGTGCTTCGGGGTCTTCGTTTAGGTGACCGACGTCTGTGATGTTTTGCACCAAGGTGGTTTTCAGGCCTTCACTTGATGCAACTCGGGCTATTAAGTCAGAAAGTAAGAACGCTCGCATATTGCCGACGTGGGCAGGGCGATATACGGTCGGCCCGCAGGCGTAGATGCGCAAGTGCCCCGGCGTAAGCGGCTCGATAGCGACCACTTCGCGGGCACGTGTGTCATAGAGGCGCATGATTTGAAGACTAAACTAAGCCAATAGAAAGGACGGTACGTGACTTACGTAATCGCTTTGCCTTGTGTAGACGTGAAAGATCGCTCATGCATTGAAGAGTGCCCGGTTGATTGCATTTATGAAGGTGAGCGAATGCTCTACATACATCCGGACGAATGTGTCGATTGCGGGGCTTGCGAGCCCGTGTGTCCGGTCGAAGCGATCTATTACGAAGATGACGTGCCCGAAAAATGGAAGGAATACACCGTGGCCAACGCCGAATTCTTTGGCGAAATTGGGTCACCCGGTGGGGCTGCAAAACTGGGTTTGATAAGCGCTGATGCGCCGATCGTTGGGGTATTGCCGCCGCAATCTAAAGACGAGTGAGTCTCGTTTACCTCGGGCCACCGGGGACTTTCACACACGCAGCCGTGGATTTAATGGCAGTGCCTTGGACGGGTGAGCTCGAGGCTGAACGTTCAGTTGCTGACGTCGTTTTTGCGGTCGAAAGTGGACGGGCCGAGGCAGGGCTGGTGCCGCTTGAGAACTCCGTTGAGGGCGATGTTGCAGGCACGTTAGATGAATTGATATTTCGTTCTGCGCAGTGCTTCATTAATGAAGAGATCGTGGTGCCGGTCACTTTCGTCTTGGCGGTACCAAGTTCCACGAAGAATGCGACTGTTCATACCGTGTTGACCCACCCGCACGCTGCCGCTCAGTGCAAAGAGTTCATCAAGAATGGCAAGCTGAAGGTGGAATTCGTTGAGTCGACGGCTGATGCCTGCCGCATCGTGGCAGAGCGTCAAGAGCCAGGTATCGGGGCGATTTCTTCAGCCAAGGGGGCTGATGCATTTGGTCTTTATGTGAAGCAGACCCGGGTTGAGGATTTCTCGGGTGCGGTTACCCGCATGGTGGTGATTTCTCGCCACATCGTCGCGCCAACTGGGCACGACAAGACGACCGTGGTGGTAACGCCGGTGGCTGATCGAAACGGTTTGTTAGTTGATATTTTGAATTGCTTTTCTTCGCGCGATGTTGGGTTGACGGCTGTGAGTTCTAGACCGTTGAAGACTCGATTGGGTGAGTACTGCTTCTTGGTTTCGGCACGTGGGCATTTGGCTGACCCGACTATTCGCCAAGCCATCGAAAGTGTCGGTGAACTTGGTGCTGCGGTGAAGATTTTGGGTAGCTACCCCGAGAATCCGCAAATCAGTTCGACCAGAGTGGGTGAAGCTGTGCCGCCGGGCAGTGTCACGAAGGACGTACTTTCAGGTTGGATCTCGCAATTGCTCGAGGGTGGCGTACGGGCCACGCCTTAGATTCGGTGAGGTTTTGTTGATTGGCGTAATCGGGCTGGGGCTAATTGGTGGGTCGATCTTGCGCGGGGTTGCCGCGCGCGCCGGCGAAATTAGCGCCGGCGAAGTCATTGGGTTCGACGCTGACCCCGAGGTGCGCGCGGCCGCTCGCTCTGAAGGCTTCAATGTTGCAGATTCGTGGCGAGAAGTTGTTAATGCATCTGAATTGGTTTTTCTCGCCACACCAATTGCTGACACGGTTGATTTAATCGGCGAAATTGCCAGTCTGGGCGCAGGTGCCCCCGTCCTAGCTGATGTTTCATCTGTGAAGCGGCCGGTGATGCAGGCGGCGCGTGAGGCTGGGCTTAAGCAATTTGTTGGTGGGCATCCGATGGCAGGTTCTCATCGGGCCGGATGGGCAGCTGCTGACGAAGGTTTGCTACGCGGTGCGGTTTGGGCGCTGGTGTTAGACGAGCAGACCGATTCGGGTGCATGGGCCAATGTGGCTGAAACTGTTTTAGGTCTCGGTGCCCGAGTAGCACCGGTTAGCGCGGTTGCTCACGATCGCGCGGTCGCTGCAGTAAGTCATGCGGCCCACGTCGCTTCTGCTGCT
>VGAH01000106.1 GCA_016870945.1 Actinomycetota bacterium
ACCGTCGTGATAAGTGGGTGCCGGAACGGTCGCAAAAATAGTGTCAAATAGCGCATCAAGATTAGTGGTGTCAGGCATTTCGCCGTTTGCCGGTTGATTCATTGAGGCTCGTCCGGCTTTGGCTGAGGCATAAACTATTGGAAAGTCAATTTGGCTCTCGTTTGCATCAAGATCTAGAAAGAGTTCATAGGTCTCATCAACTACTTCTTTAATTCGGGCATCAGTGCGATCAACCTTGTTGATAACCAAAATCACTGGCAGGTTCTTTTGCAAGGCCTTACGCAGCACGAACCGGGTTTGGGGTAGCGGGCCCTCTGACGCATCAACTAACAAAACGACCCCGTCAACCATTTCAAGTCCGCGTTCGACTTCGCCGCCGAAGTCAGCGTGACCAGGGGTATCAATGACGTTTACAACTCGGTCGCCACGTTTGACCGCGGTGTTCTTAGCGAGAATCGTGATGCCTTTTTCGCGCTCGAGATCCATCGAATCCATAACGCGATCGGTGCCTTCGCTTTGTTCCTTATGCGCTGCAAAAGCACCCGACTGCCAGAGCATGCCGTCGACCAACGTGGTCTTACCGTGGTCAACGTGAGCGATGATTGCGACGTTTCGTAAGTCGTCTCGGTGCTTTACTTGACCTTCATCTTTCGCCTGCGCCGAGGTGGTGGTTGACATCAGGTTTGGTAGACGGCATCTACGAGTTTTGCCACCTGAATTGACTGGGACGGGGGCAGCACCCATACGTCTTCGCCTCGCACCCGGCGACTAACAGCAGAGAACATCAATTGGTAGGCATCAACCGCGGGGAAGTCTTCAACGTGGCCATCGACTTTCAGCTGTGACGGTGTTCGCCAGGAGGTGTAGGCCTGCCCGTCCGTTACTTCCAAAAGGCCAGCGGTGCCTTCTAGGCGCAATTCTTGCTGTGGCTTCATAACAAACGACGAGAGCACGGTTGCTTCAGCACCAGATTCGAACTCAATGGCTGCTTTAGTTGTCATGTCGGCACCTGTGTCATTTTCATCGCGTTCGGACTGCACGACTTTCGGCTTCATGTTGGGGGCTGCATCGGTAAGCACGTGTAGCGGGTAGATGCCGGTGTCGAGAAAAGAGCCCCCACCTTGGGCCGATAGTTACCGGGGCGAACTCGATCAAACGTGAAGCTACCGTCGAACTTTGCAACTTCACCGATGGTTCCACCGCGCACTAGCTCGACGATGCGCTTGATTCGAGGGTGCCAAAGGGCCCATGTGGCCTCAACCAATAGCAACCCGCTAGCTGCTGCTGCATCGAACGCCATTTGGCTGTCAGCAGCTGACATCGTCATTGGTTTCTCGCACAAAACATGTTTGCCAGCTTGCAGTGAATCAAGAATCCATTTCAGGTGCAGGTCATTAGAAAGTGCGATGTAGACGGCTTCAACGCGCGGGTCTTCGAGTACGGCTGCGTAGGAGTCATAAGCGCGCTCTGGTTCGACTGCGCGCGCCCGCGTCACGTCGCGAGCGGCAACCGACATCAACTTGGCCTCTGGTGCTTCATGAACGGCCGCTGCAGTGGCTTTGGTGACGAGATGACCGGCACCCAAAAAGCCCCAACCCACAGGGTCTAGGCCCCATCGAGTGAAGCTCATCGGGTTAGAAGTTTCGGTGTAACGGGTTTGCTGCCGCTGCTGGCACTTGACTCAGCAGCCTCCATCACGGCAACCACGTCTCTACTTTGAGCAGTTGAGACTTGCATCGGGGTGCCAGCGTGCAGATAGGCAGAAAGCTCTCGATGAAATTCATATGGCTCAATGTTTTGCAACTCAACCGTTGTACTTGGGGCTTCGGGCAAATGCAACGTCAAGATTGCGGGCAGGTCGGCAACGGCAGGTTCAGCGCGCGGATCCCAATCAGCGACGATGGCGCCCGATGTGCCCAACACGTAGTACTTAGGGCGCCTGGCTGCTGCCAGATCTGAGTGGACGAAGGTTGCCTGCTTGCCACCCACAAAGGTGATGGTTACTTGTGCATGGTCTGCGTTGGTGGCGTGGTGCCACAGACGTTTGTGATTGATCCCGGTCACGTGTGCAATCGGTTCAGAAAAAAGGTTAAGTATCTGGTCTATGTAGTGAGAACCCCAGTCAAAAATCGCACCCCCTGAAATGGCGGCATCTGAATGCCAGTAATCGCATGGACGCGAATACCCGCCGACAAATGACTCGAACTGAAAAACCTCGCCTACTGAAAAACCTCGCCTATTTGGCCCTGCTTGATTACCGAACGTAAAGTGACGAAGTCAGCGTCGAAACGACGGTTTTGGTAAACGACCAGCAGGCGCTCATTGACCTGGGCGAGCTCGATTAGCTCATCGCATTCGTCACTGGTGAGTGCCATTGGTTTTTCCAAAACGACATGCAGACCGCGCTTTAACGCCTGTGTAGCCCAATGCGCATGAGTGTTTGGCGGGGTCGATACGACAACCAGGTCGATCAGGCCTGAATCAAGCATTTCTTCTGCGTCGGCGAATCCTTTAGCTGCGGGCGCGATTTCTTTTGCTGCGGCAACGCGTTCTGGGTTTAGGTCAGCTACTGCGGTTAGCTCAAGACCGTCTGTTGCCTGCACGGCCAAGTTGTGTTCATGCCCAATGGCCCCGTAGGCCAATAGCCCAACTCGCACCGTGTCTTGCTCAGACATCTTCTCGCTCAACCCCTTTTTTTACTTACCTGGTCGCATTGGTTGATCACGGCAGTCTGAGCCGCCTCGGGGATTTGAACCCCGGACCTACGCATTACGAGTGAGTTGAAGATAACGACGACTCACTGGATGAAACTACATGAAATAAAGCCC
>VGAH01000107.1 GCA_016870945.1 Actinomycetota bacterium
GTAGCCGAGCGTCTCGAGTGCTGTGCTGGTGTTTCGAGCTATACCGGATATCCCTGCACCGTTTAGCACTCTCACCTTTATTGCGGACGGGGCAGCTGTGAGCACGTCAGGGTCAAGGGCAACTTGTGCAGCTTCTTCGGCAAGTTCGGCGGCAAGATCAGGTGCCGACGAGGGCGGCCAGGGCTTGTCGTTTCGTACGGCCTGCCAAAGGCGCCTGGCGCGAGTAGTCCACTCCAATGTTGCGCCGTCCGGGCGAATTCGCGACGGAACGGTGACGAAGCGAACCTCTTCGGTTGGCACGCCGCTTAAGTCGAGTGCTATTTGGCTTAGCCGATCACTTGATGCCAAACCTGAATCTGTTTCTATCGTGCTGGTAATTGCGGTGATGACTTTTAGCAATTGAATGGGGTTTAGCAGCAATTGAGTCGAGCTGGCCTTACGAACGACTGATGCCATGAAGGCTTGCTGGCGCCGCATTCGCGAGAGGTCACCACCGTCGCCGATGTTGAATCGAGCTCGTACGAAAGAAAGTGCTTGCTCGCCATTGACGTTGGTGCGACCTGCTGGAAGATCCAATTTGGACTTGCGATCTTTGACTGCTCGATCAAGACACACTTCAACCCCACCTAATGCGTCAACTACTTGTTTGAACCCGTTGAAGTCGACGGTGGCCCAGTGGTCTATCGGCACCCCGGTGAGGGACTCGACAGTGGCGATGGTGCAGTCAGCCCCACCTAAAGCGAACGCGATGTTGAATCGATCAACGCGAGGTGCGATTGATTCACCTTCAGCATTGGTGCACGCCGGAATCTGCACCCAGGAATCCCTCGGAATGCTTACGGCTAGAGCCCGCGACCTATCTGCCGAGATGTGAACCAACACGGTGGTGTCAGATCTTTGTGACCCGCCGTAGGCAGCCAACGTGCCGTAACCATCGCCTTGGCCTTCGCGTGTATCTGAACCCATTATGAGAATGCTGATTGGCTTAGGCACGCCTGAGTCGTCCGCTTGGCCACCTTGAGAGCCGTCTGCCGAAGTCACCCCCGAACCAGAATCGATGCGCGAAATGAGCGAATCGACACCGGCGGCGAAGGCAGTCAAGACCAAGATGGCAAGAGAAGTAACGAGAGCGACTAATTTCAAGCCGCGTCGCGCCGTGCGAGCGCGCTTTCGCGCAGGTATCGTCATTTCGTCCCGTTCCTTCCCCCGGGGGTATCAATGAAAAATATTTGGCGCCCTGCTGCCGTGGTGCTCACGGTCAGTTGCGTAGCGCTAGCCCCTGTGGTTGAGGCCCCAACGAATTGGTGGCGTCCAAAAGCTGCCACTCCGAAGACAGATGTGTTTTCAATGGCGATTGCCGGGGTAAGCCAAGAAGAACTTTTGCGCACCCCGCCCCTTCCTGAGCCACATGTTCACGACTCGACCGAGCCCACCCCTGTTGCCTCGCGCGGGGCAAATTTTGGTTTAGGCGCCCAAGCCGAGCTTGCGACCGAGCCCACCATATTGACTGAGCGCCTGCACACCGAGCCTTTCGACTTGGTGGCGGTCACTTGGCAAGGCGAACGAGCCGCCACTGACCGCGTGCACGTTCGAGTCAAAGAAGACGGCGCTTGGACGGGGTGGTACGCACTCGAAGATTCCGAATCTCATTCACCTGACCCAGATTCGGTCGAGGGTCGAAACTCGAACGCCGTTTCAGAGCCCCTCATGGTTGCAAACGCAGAGGGCGTGCAAGTGCGCATCGATGCCAGCGACACATCGCTAGTTCAAGACCCGCAGGTCGTACTCGTTTCAGCAGACCAGGGACTTATTGACTCTTCAATAGGTGCTGGCGTCATTAGTTCGGCTCAAGCCGTTGGTCTGCCGACGGTGGTTGGTCGCAGTGAGTGGGGGGCAGACGAATCTAAACGAAAGAACGACATAGAGACCGGGACAACTTTGCGTGCAGCCTTCGTCCATCACACGGCCACTACCAACAATTACTCACCAGAAGAAGCGCCAAGTCAGGTTCGGGCGCTCTATCGCTATTTCACCGATGTTCGTGGCTACTCGGACATGGGTTATAACTTCGTAGTCGACCGATTTGGTCGTGTTTATGA
The DNA here is from genome assembly GCA_016870945.1 of Actinomycetota bacterium. Taxonomy (GTDB): domain Bacteria; phylum Actinomycetota; class Actinomycetes; order S36-B12; family UBA5976; genus VGAH01. The sequence goes on from VGAH01000107.1 coordinate 2,100, forward strand.
GGGGCGATTAGGCAGTCTCTCTAGCCCAGTCGTGGGTGCACATACATATGGTTTTAATCGTGAGACTTTTGCGATAGCGGCATTAGGTGATTTTCAAAAGTACCGACTTCAACCCGGTGAAGCCGAGTTGATGATCGAATCGATTTCTTCTGTGCTAGCTAGCCGGTTAGCGACTTATAACCGCGACCCACAAGGCCTTGTGACGCTGATGTCGAGTCAACCCACCAATGCACCGGGGGCAGCCACGACTGCAAGTGTGACGACACCTGTGATTTCGGGACACCGTGATGTTCTAAAGACCGCTTGCCCGGGCACCCATCTCGCTGAGTTGCTACCACTGATTCGAGAGAGAGCTGCTGCGAAGTTGGGGGCAGCAATCTTTGACCCGATTGCTGAGCCGAACATCTTCGACTTTGGTGCCGCTGGCACGACGTATCGAACTAGGTCGAACCAACCAACGACGTGGAACTTACAAATCATCAACAACTGCGGCGCGGTAGTGCGTTCGATCGCAGGGGGTCAAGCACAGGCCGGCCCACTGGACATTGCGTGGGACGGTCGCGACGGCGCGGGTGCCCCCGTCCCGCCTGGCCGTTATCAAATGGTGCTAAGCGGCGCGGGTGCCACGGGGCCTTTCGTTAGCGGCTCGGTTCTTGTGCAAGTGAATTCGGTTGCTGGTGCCCCGGCTGACCCGTGCCCACCGCCAACTGCCGAAGTG
>VGAH01000108.1 GCA_016870945.1 Actinomycetota bacterium
CCCGAATCTAGAGCTAGAGACTGGCGAAGTCGTGCGCGCGGGCCATGCCAGCACGACCGGCAAGCTCGACGAAGAGCAAATCTTCTATTTGATGGCTCGAGGTGTCACCGAACTAGAAGCTCGTGCATTGATAGTTCGGGGCCTGTTCGCCTCTGTTTTGCAAAGAATTGACGATGAGTCAGTCGCCTCACTGGTGATGGGGCGACTTGATGACGCGTTCGCTAGTGCGGGCTCTTCATCGGCACTGCTGCGCGGGGGTGCAAATGGCTGAGTGGGTAGATGTTTGCGCCGCTACCGATTTGAGCGAGGGGTCACTAAAGCAAGTTGACGCTGCCGGTGAATCCGTTTGCTTGGCTCGCCACAATGGCGTTGTTTACGCATTCGCAGACATGTGCACCCACGCCAATGCCTCGTTAGCCGAGGGCACAATCGAGGGCGATTGCGTGGAATGTTGGCTGCACGGGGCGCAATTCAACTTACAAACTGGCGCTGTGGAGTCACCGCCGGCGACGGTCACCCTTGAGGTTTATGAAACAAAAGAAGAAGGGGAGGGTATGTCAACACGTATCTTGGTGAAGATATGAACGAATTGGTAATCGAAGACCTGCACGCTCAAGTAGAGACAGAAAAGGGCGTGACCCCGATTCTTAAAGGTGTCGACTTGGTGGTGAAGTCAGGTGAGACTCACGCCGTCATGGGCCCTAATGGGTCGGGTAAATCAACCCTTGCTTACGCGATCGCAGGTCACCCTAGGTACGTTGTAACTAAAGGGTCGGTTCGCTTGAACGGTCAAGACGTCTTGGAAATGAGCGTCGACGAGCGAGCAAGAGCCGGGCTGTTCTTGGCAATGCAGTACCCAGTCGAGATTCCGGGTGTCTCGGTCTCTAATTTCTTAAGGTCAGCCGCCACTGCAGTGAGGGGCTCTGCGCCAAATCTTCGCGATTGGATCAAAGAGGTCAAGGGTGCGATGACCGAATTAGGAATGGACGAGAAGGTTGCCGAGCGAAGCGTGAATGAAGGCTTCTCTGGCGGTGAGAAGAAGCGCCACGAGATATTGCAGATGTCGCTACTTAAGCCCAAGATCGCGATTCTCGACGAGACTGACTCAGGCCTTGACATCGACGCCCTGAAGGTAGTTTCAGAAGGGGTCAACAGATTTCGCACTGACCCGCAAACGGGCGTTTTGCTCATCACCCACTACACCCGAATCCTGCGTTACATAAAACCTGATCACGTTGAGGTCTTTGTGGGTGGGCGCATTGTCGAACGAGGTGGGCCTGAATTGGCTGAAGAATTAGAGGCTCAAGGTTACGAACGTTGGACGAAAGCCAAGGTCGCCTGAAATCATGGGTATGACAACGGGCTCAGGGTTTGACTTTGATCCCGCGGTCATAAAGAAGGACTTTCCCATTCTTGCTCGTCAGGTGCGAAATGGGCGTGATCTGGTCTATTTAGATAGCGCTGCCACATCGCAAAAGCCGGTAACGGTGCTAGACGCCGAACGTAGCTTCTATGAGAACACCAATGCTGCGGTTCATCGCGGGGTACATCAACTAGCTGAAGAGGCAACTGACGCCTACGAGTCAGCTCGAGCGAAGATCGCTCATCTAGTCGGTGCCAAACCTCAAGATCTGGTCTTTACCAAGAACGCAACTGAGGCCATAAACCTCGTTGCTTACGCATTTACAAATGCAACGCTGCTCGCTTCGCAAGGTCAAACACTTGCCCCCGAGACTCGCCGCTTCGTGCTCAGGCCAGGCGATGAAATCTTGGTAACCGAAATGGAACACCACGCGAACTTGGTTCCTTGGCAACAAGTGTGCGCCAAGACGGGGGCGAAACTGAGATGGCTACCCGTAACCGATGAAGGTTTGCTCGATCTGTCACAGCTAAACGAGCTGGTGAACCCCAGAACCCGAGTAGTGGCATTGGTTCATGCCTCAAATGTTCTCGGCACGATCAACCCCGTTAGACAAATTGCTGAGCGCGCTCATCAGGTTGATGCGATGGTCTTAGTTGACGCATGTCAGTCGGTGCCGCATATTCCCGTTGACGTAGAAGATCTTGGCGCGGATTTCGTAACGTGGAGTGCCCACAAGATGCTAGGCCCTACTGGCCTGGGGTTCCTATGGGCCAAGGGTGAATTGCTGGCTGGCATGCCACCTTTTATTTCAGGTGGCTCAATGATCGAGAAAGTAACGATGCGAGAAAGTACTTTTGCGGCACCCCCAAAACGTTTTGAAGCAGGCACACCTATGGCAGCCCAAGCTGTCGGCACGGCCGCTGCCGTCGATTACTTGAGCGCCCTGGGCTTAAGCGACGTGGCAGCCCACGATGAGACTTTGACGGCTTATGCCCTCGAAAAGCTTCGGTCAGTGCCCGGCTTAGACATAGTCGGGCCGAAAAGCCCTAGCGGGCGCATCGGCGCCATCTCATTTGTCATCGAAGGCATACATCCGCATGATGTCGGCCAAGTCCTCGACGACGAGGGCATAGCCGTTCGGACGGGTCATCACTGCGCGTGGCCCTTGATGCAGCGATTTGGGGTGCCTGCCACGACTCGAGCCTCTTTTTATGTCTACAACCAGTTAAGTGACGTTGATGCCTTAGTTGACGGACTGCAAAGAGTCAAGAAGATATTCGATTAGCAGTATGCAACTTGAACAGATGTACCAAGAGGTAATTCTTGATCACTACCGCCAGAAGCATGGCTCAGGCCTTCGAGACCCGTTTGATGCTCAAGTCGAGCA
>VGAH01000109.1 GCA_016870945.1 Actinomycetota bacterium
TGACGAGAGGGTCAAGGATTTCGTAATGAAACAAGACGGTGCACAAGAGTTCGTCAAAAGCGCGAGTGAACTGTTGTCACTCATGTCACAGGGGTACCTGCGTGAAGGAAAGCGTTACGTGACTGTCGCGATTGGGTGCACTGGTGGCTATCATCGCAGCGTTGCCTTGGCCCTTCAGTTACAAGTTGCCTTAAAGGAAAAGGGTATAAGTGCCGTCGTGACACACCGTGATATGAGTCGAGGGGTTTATTAGTTTGTCTATGACTGCTGAGATAAAAGACGAGCTCGCTCGCGTGCCAGTGGCAGACCTCGACTGTCGCAAGGCAGAACTTGCGACCCTATTGAGGTTCTCTAATGCGATTCATCTGGTTGCTGGCCAGTTAGTAATCGAGGTTGAGTTAGACAGCGGCCAAATTGCCCGTCGAGTCAGGCAAAACGTGAGTGAGGTTTACGGCCATGAACCCGAGATGTCGATGGTTCAGGGCACTGGTATCAAGAAAGACTCGCGCTACGTAGTGCGAGTCACCAAAGGTGGTGACACCTTGGCTCGCCAAACGGGTTTGGTGGATTCAGCTGGCCGGCCTGTTCATGGCCTCCCCCCGACCGTGGTCAGCGGCAGACTTGATGTTTGCGAGGCGGCCTGGCGAGGGGCACTACTTGCACATGGCTCACTGACTGAGCCGGGTCGTTCTTGTGCACTTGAGGTGACTGCGCCGGGCCCCGAGGCTGCCCTGGCACTAGTAGGGGCGGCGCGCCGTCTGGGCATCGTGGCAAAAGCACGAGAGGTCAGGGGCGTTGATCGAGTAGTGATTCGAGACGGCGAGGCCATCTCAGGCTTGCTAACGCGACTGGGGGCGCACCAGTCGGTAATCGCATGGGAAGAACGCCGCATGCGCCGAGAAGTGCGAGCGACGGCAAACCGCCTAGCAAACTTCGATGACGCGAACCTTCGTCGCTCCGCAGCGGCAGCGGTAGCAGCAAGTGCACGGGTGGTTAGAGCCTTTGAAATTCTGGGTGAAGACTTGCCGGAGCATCTCGCAGAGGCTGGCCGATTAAGAATCGAGCACGGACAAGCCAGCCTCGAAGAACTAGGCAGCCTCGCAGATCCACCGATGACGAAAGACGCCATTGCAGGCAGAATTCGTCGCCTACTCGCCATGGCAGACAAGAAAGCATCTGATCTCGGTATTCCAAACACAGAGGCCAATGTGCCTTTAGAAGAAGTGGGCTAGTACTCTTCGCCAAAGAAATGACAATTCGAGTTGGCATCAATGGCTTCGGACGAATCGGCCGCAATTACCTAAGAGTCCTTTACACCCAACACGGCGAGGGTTTGGTTGCCGCCATAAGAGGTGTTTTGGGTTCCGAAGAGCACGTAGAAGTGGTTTCAATAAACGACCTGACGGATCCGGCAACGTCAGCGCATCTTTTGAAATATGACTCGATCTTGGGGCGATTCCACGGCACCGTCGAGGCCGGCGATGACTACATGACGGTTGACGGACACCGAATTGGGATCACCAAAATCAAGAATCCGGCCGAGATCCCGTGGGGCAAGCTGGGCGCGGATGTCGTAATCGAGTCAACTGGCGTATTCACCGACGCCGAGAGTGCGGCGGCTCACATCAGCGCCGGCGCGAAGAAGGTGATCATCACAGCACCTGCAAAGGGCGATATTTTGACCGTGGTAATCGGTGTTAATGAAAACGATTACGACCCATCGAAAAACCACATAATCAGCAACGCCTCATGCACGACCAACTGCCTTGCGCCGATGGTCAAGGTTCTCCACGAGAACTTCGGCGTTGAGCGAGGCAGCATGACGACGATTCACGCTTACACAAATGACCAAAGCACTCTGGATTTCCCTCACAAAGATCTTCGTCGTGCCCGAGCCGCAGCACTGAACATGATCCCGACGACTACAGGTGCGGCGAAAGCCATTGGGCTGGTCATGCCCGAACTCAAAGGCAAGCTAGACGGGTATGCGATGCGAGTCCCCGTGCCAGATGGCTCGGCTACCGACCTCACCGCGATTTTGAAGGCCTCTGCAAGTGCAGATCAGATCAACGACCTCTATCGAGCGAACGCGGATGGGCCTTTGAGGGGAATTCTCGGTATTTCTTACGACCCACTCGTCTCGACAGACATCGTCGGGGACTCGAGGTCTTGCATCATCGACGCGGCTTTAACGAGTGTTAGCGAAAATCTGGTGAAAGTCGTTGGTTGGTATGACAACGAGTGGGGGTATTCCTGCCGACTGGTGGATCTCACGCACTTGGTCGGTTCAACCCTGGACAGATAGAAGCTTTGAGCAACAACAGCGCCCTCGTGCGTGTGGATTTCAACGTGCCCATGGACAAGGGCACATCCGCGGGCAGTGACGGGTTTTTGCCAGCCTCGGCCATAACTGATGACGGGAGAATTCGAGCCGCATTACCGACCATCAAGAAACTTTTAGACGACGGTTTTCGAGTAGTGTTGGTTGCACACCTTGGTCGACCAAAAGGTGAGAGTTCAAGCTCACTTTCTTTGAAGCCAATCGCTGATCGGCTCTCAGAGTTATTAGGGGAGTCGATTGCGTTTATTCCGCTAAGGCAAATTAAGGCGTCTAACGGTTCGTTGTTTAGTGCGTTAGGCAATGCGCGGGTGGGCCTGGTCGAGAATATTCGCTTTGACTCCCGCGAAACGAGCAAAAGCGATGAAGAGCGACTCGACTTAGC
>VGAH01000110.1 GCA_016870945.1 Actinomycetota bacterium
GGCAAGTTCTAACTGGTGGTTCAACGTGCGGCCCAGCAATACCGAACCTCTGGTTCGACTAAACGTAGAAGCGAATTCTGAAGATGAAATGTCGAGGCTACGTGACGAGGTACTCGGGCTAATTAGAGGTGGTTCAAATTAGGGGTAGCGCGCCGTGGCGAAACTAAACCAAGCCTTATTGCAGATTCTGGCGTGCCCTTGTGAGCACCACGCTTCGTTGAATTACCAACCTGACCAAAACGAGCTCGTCTGTCAACGTTGCGCAACTGTTTTCGAAGTAAGAGACGGGATCCCCATCATGTTGCTAAGCGAGGCGAAACCCGGCCCGAACGGAATAGGCAAGACGTCTGACTGACACCCCCGTAGGTCGAAGCGGCTTTACCGCGCGCACCTCAGGCGTGTTAAAGAAATATGACTGGGGCACCCAAGATGGGTTAAGGGCCTGGGCTCAAGGTGTAACCGAGAAACCGCAAGCTGAGCTTTGGTACGGGGATCACCCAAGCGGTGACTCATCGGTTCTCGAAGCACTTGGTGGCCCTGCTAATCCATCGACCCTTAATGAGCTGACACATGGGCAAGCGCCATTGTTGCTAAAACTGATTTCTTGTGCGAGAGCTTTGTCGATTCAAGTACACCCCAATGAAGCAATCGCTAAAGAAGGTCTGACGAGTTTCAAGACCGACGCCGGTGAACCAGTCTTGGTTGATTCTTCGGGCAAAGACGAGATGTTGTTAGCGCTTAGCCAATTCGATTTGCTTGCGGGGTTCGTCGATACAGGTACGGGGGCGCAAATCTTGCGTGACTTCGGTGGCGCTTTCGACGCGGCAGCTGATGCTTACCAAGCCGGTGACGTGCCTGAGGCGATACGAAAGATCATGCAGAAGTCAGCATTACAGATGCGAAGGCTCACGCCCTTGTTGCCGGCACAGATCGCATTTGATCTTGGCAAAGAAGTTATCGTCTCCGACGACTCTGCATTGGTGGTCGCGGCTTTGATGCAGCGAGTAAGGCTTTACCCAGGTGAGGCGATTCACGTACCACCGGGCACCGTGCATGCCTACATCGGCGGCACTGGTGTGGAATTGATGACGACTTCTGACAATGTCTTACGAATCGGGCTTACCAGTAAGCCCCGCGCACTTGAGGCGGCCTTAAGCGTGATGCGCCTTTACCCGGTTCAAGAGGTGCCGCCAGTGGTGAGCGAGGGGGTGAAAGTGTTTAGCCCCCAAGCGGCACCTTTTGAGTTGCGTGACATCGCGGCAACTGAGCCCTCGTCCTTCGAACTTCCTGGGGCCAGTTATCAAGTCGTCTTGGCACTTGATGGCCCCTGTGAAGTCGTGACTGCTCATGGCCGACTCGTTTGTGAGGTTGGTCAGGCGGCGGTCGTCTCGCAAGTCGGTGACTTGGCCCCTCGTCCAATCGTCGTCTTGACCTCAGCGCGTGCGGTGGCGGCAAGTAGTAAGCAGGTGGCAAACTAACGCGGTGCAAGACCTATTAGTTGAACTCGATTCTGACGTTGTAGGCGACTTGGATTTCAAAGTCGCAGACCTTTCACTTGCCGACGCAGGCCGCAGGCAAATCAAACTCGCTGAGCACGAAATGCCTGGCTTAATGGCAATGCGAAGTGAATACGGCTCGTCAAAGCCGCTGAAGGGTGCCCGTATAGCTGGCTCGTTGCACATGACGGTGCAGACCGCGGTGTTGATCGAAACGTTGGTCGAATTAGGTGCCGATGTTCGTTGGGCGTCTTGCAACATCTTTTCGACGCAAGATGAAGCAGCAGCGGCTGTGGTGGTGGGCCCTGCTGGTTCAACTGAAAAGCCATCCGGCGTGCCCGTTTTCGCTTGGAAGGGTGAGTCATTACCTGAGTACTGGTGGTGCACCGAACGGATCTTGCGTTGGCCAGACGGCGGTGGCCCAAACATGATTTTGGACGACGGTGGGGACGCCACTTTGTTGGTTCACAAAGGCGTTGATTTCGAGAAGTCTGGCGACGAGCCCGACCCATCACAGGCTGACAACGAAGAACTAGCCGTCATATTGGCGCTGCTAAAGAAGACTTTGGCTGAAGAAGACTTTTCGTGGACGCAAATCGCCAACGACATTCGCGGTGTCACCGAAGAGACGACTACTGGCGTGCACAGGCTCTACGAGATGTTTAAGAGTGGTCAGTTGCTGTTCCCTGCCATCAACGTCAATGACTCGGTTACTAAGAGCAAGTTCGACAACAAATATGGCACCAGGCACTCGGTGCTAGATGGCATCAACCGCGCCACCGACGTATTGATCGGCGGCAAGATGGCAGTGGTGTGCGGCTACGGTGACGTTGGTAAAGGTTGTGCCGACGCCCTACGCGGTCAGGGTGCGAGGGTCGTTATCACTGAAATTGACCCGATTTGTGCGCTGCAAGCGGCTATGGACGGCTATTCAGTCCAACGCCTAGAAGACGTAATTGGCGAGGCCGACATTTTCATCACCGCAACGGGCTGCGTGAACGTAATTACTGCAGACCAAATGACGCGCATGAAAGACAAAGCAATAGTTGGCAACATTGGTCATTTCGATAACGAGATTGACATGGCTGGCTTGGCTAAGTTGCCCAATGTCACCAGGCAGAACGTCAAGCCCCAAGTTGATGAGTGGGTAATGCCAGACGGGCGTTCGATC
>VGAH01000111.1 GCA_016870945.1 Actinomycetota bacterium
CGCATTGGTTGAAGCCGCAAAGCTCGTGAACCCGAAGGCCATCTTGATTGCCTCTACGGCTGAAGGTAAAGAGATCGCGGGCCGCCTTGCCGTGCGGCTTAATTCAGGGATCATCACCGACGCAGTTGCAGTATCACCTGACGTCATTGCCACGCAGTCGATTTTCGGTGGATCCTTCACCGTTCAAACCAAGGTGACTCGCGGGGTGCCAATAATTACCGTGCGTCCAAACAGCACCGCACCCGAAAAGAAACCGACCACCGCGAATAAGAACGAGCTCACCGTCGCGCTCTCACCCCAGGCGGCTCTCGCGACAGTCACCGAAGTAAATGAAGCCAAATCCGACGGCCGACCTGATCTAGCAGAAGCAGCAATCGTGGTTTCAGGCGGACGGGGTGTAGGTAGCGCCGACGGATTCAAAGTGATCGAAGAGCTCGCTGACTCGCTAGGTGCGGCCGTAGGCGCCTCGCGCGCGGTGACCGACGCCGGCTGGTACCCGCATCAATATCAAGTAGGTCAAACTGGTCGAACCGTCTCGCCTCAGCTGTACTTGGCAAACGGCATCAGCGGCGCGATTCAGCATCGAGCGGGCATGCAGACGTCGAAGACAATCGTGGCCGTCAACAAAGATCCCGAGGCGCCTATCTTTGAGTTGGTTGACTTTGGGGTGGTCGGCGACTTGTTCGAGGTGGTGCCCCAGTTAACTGCGGAGGTGAAGAAGCGCCAAAACTAGGTCGGGGGTGAACTAATGCTGTTCCCGACCATTGAGTTCGCAGTTTTCTTTCTAGTAGTCCTTACCTTGTCGTGGCTCTTCATGCCATACCCACGAATCTGGAAAGTCTTCATAATCCTTGCATCCTTCGTTTTTTACGGGTACGCAGACTTACGTTTCATTGCGTTGCTGGCAACAGCCATCTTCGTCAACTATTTCGGCGCAGTAGCAATCGGGCGTACCGAAAACCAACGTGCTCGCAAGACCGCCCTGACGCTGACGTTAATTGCGAATTTGGGTCTATTGGCGTGGTTTAAGTACTACGGGTTTTTTGTCTCGTCATTTCTGGCAGCGGCTGAAAACTTCAACATAGCTCCGTCTATTCCGTTACTGCAGATCATTTTGCCTGTAGGTATCTCGTTTTTCTTATTCCAAGGGATCTCTTACGTAGTTGACGTCTATCGCCGTGAGTACCCCGTTTGTGGATTCACGAACGTCGCCATCTACTTGTCGTTCTTTCCTCACTTGGTTGCAGGCCCAATTGTGCGTGCTCGCGAATTTATGCCGCAACTTGCCACCCCTCGTAGCCCGCGCGCCATACCTGCTACGCCCGCTCTGTTCTTAATCGCAGGGGGTTTCGCAAAAAAGATTCTGCTTGCCGACTTGATAGGGCTTGATCTAGTTGACCCAGTCTTTGGTAGCCCAACAGCCTTTTCGTCTTTCGACGTGGCTCTCGCAATTCTTGGCTATTCGGCACAGATCTATCTCGACTTCTCGGGCTATACCGACATTGCGATCGGCACCGCGATGCTTTTGGGCTTCTGGTTTCCGCAGAACTTCAATCGCCCGTACACGGCAGCCTCGCTACAAGATTTCTGGCGACGCTGGCACATGACGTTATCTAGGTGGTTACGTGATTATTTGTACATTCCTTTAGGTGGTAACAAGAAAGGCAAACTCCGCACGGCGCTAAACATCTTCATAACGATGCTCTTGGGTGGACTATGGCACGGCGCCACGTGGAACTTCGTGCTGTGGGGTGGCCTTCAGGGTGCGGGCTTAGTGACAGAACGCAGCCTGACAGCACGCCGCTTAAAGAAGGGCAAGGCACCAGCGGGTGCTTGGCCCAAAGGTTTATCGATTCTGGTGGTTTTCTTATTTGTCACGTTCGCCTGGGTGCTTTTTCGCGCACCCGACTTAACCACTGCAGCTGCGGTGGTGTCACAACTTTGGTTAGGCATCGGTCAACCGACGACCCTTGTCACTTTCAGCGTCTTGGTTGTGGTTGCCGTGGGCCTCGGCCTGCAGTGGATCCCACCTCGATTTTGGCAAAGTCTGCAGAGACGCTATGCCCGAATGCCTCTGGTCGTTCAAGGTGTCGGCATGGGGCTTTTTGTGGTTGTGGTGACTAGCTTGATTGGTCAAAGAGGTGTCGCGCCGTTCATCTATTTTCAGTTCTAAAATTGACTCGTGAATAATTCGCTAAACGGTGCGCCGAACCCAATCGGCCCGTTTGGCATGTGGTTTAGGCCAATACCTGAAATCGAAGCCGGCGACACGGGGCTGCCCTCAGGCACAGATTTAGATGCGCTCGCCGAGGCCTCTGGCAGCGGGCCGGCAGTTATCGGACGGGGCCTAGAGACTCAAATTTCGCAGGCGTCAGATCGTGAGTTCATTTATCACCCGTGGCTAACAACTTGGGTGGGGCCAAAGACAACTGCCGCCGGGGTTATCGGGTGCGTGGCTGCGGCCGTACTTACCGGATTTGTTTTTAATACTGGTTACGTACTAAGCACTGCAACTGGCATGCCCGACGGTCAGGTCAAGAGCGCGCTAACTGCGGTTGCTGAACCGGTTCACTTATGGGCCCA
>VGAH01000112.1 GCA_016870945.1 Actinomycetota bacterium
CCACTCATCTGCAATTGGTTCGCCAAAAGAAAGGTGGACGGGTAGCACCCCGCCCCAGATTGGGAGTTCATGGTCTTCATCTGGTTCATCAGGCGGCCCCGTTCTTACTTTCATTGACATCTCATCTAGTGGAATCTCAATGAACATGGTCGCCGCTAGCTCTTTGGCAGTAGAGGGCCTCACCTCGTTACTGCGCGTCGGTATCAGCCCATCTATCACCGCATCGATGGCATGTGCCACGTCTTCACCAGCGAGCTCATGACCCTTACCCAGAATCATCACTGAGCGGTAGTTCATGCTCGACTCATAACCGCTGCGTGCAACAACGATTGCATCAAGCGCTGTGACCGTCACACAGCATGCGGCCCCGTCCGCGAGAAGTTTCATCACCCTAGATGCCTTTGAGCCGTGTAACCAGATTCGGTCACCATCTCTGGCGTAGGCCATTGGCACCACGTAGGGCTGACCACCATCAACGACCCCAACATGTGCCACCCATTGCGAATCGAGCAGGCGGTAGGCCTCATTGCGATCTAGTTGCGCGCGATCAGGCGAGCGTTTAAGCGTGGTTCGATCGGTTGACCCCAACTTCGTGGCGGTCAAAGTTGAGCCCAAGCCTCCGTCAAGGTCACTCGCAAGATCTGCTCGATCTCGTCGAATTCGGCTTGGCCGCAAGTCAAAGGGGGCGCTAACTGCACTACCGGGTCACCGCGATCATCTGCTCGGCAATAGAGACCGTTGTCAAAAAGCGCTCTTGATAAGAACCCGCGTAGCAACCTCTCGCTTTCGTCTGCGTTGAAGGTTTCGCGGGTGTTCTTGTTCTTGACTAGCTCGATGCCGTAGAAGTAGCCGTCACCTCTGACATTGCCAACGATTGGTAGATCATTTAGTTTCTCGAGAGTCTGTCGAAATGCGTTTTCGTTTTCGCGAACATTCTCGAGCAGGTGCTCAGATTCCATCAAATCAAGATTGGCCATCGACACCGCAGCTGAGACAGGGTGACCACCAAAGGTGTAGCCATGGGGAAACATCGCAGTGCCCGAGTTAAAGGGCTCGAACAATTTGTCTGAGGCGATCATTGCTCCGATTGGCGAGTAGCCAGACGACATGCCCTTAGCGCACGTGATGATGTCAGGGGTCACGCCATATCTATTCATGGCGAAAATGTCACCGATCCGCCCAAAGCCAGTGATGGTTTCGTCCGCCACAAAGAGCACCCCATAGGTGTCACAGATTTCGCGAACGCGCTCGAGATAGCCCGGGGGCGGCGGAAAGCACCCACCCGAGTTCTGCACTGGCTCTAAGAAGACCGCTGCAACCGAATCGGCCCCTTCGAACAAGATTGCTTCTTCAATGCGATTTGCGGCCCAAAGCCCGAACTCTTTCTCATCGTGGGCCACGTATTGCGGCGCGCGATAGAAGTTTGTGTTCGGCACCTTCACCCCGCCTGGCACCAAGGGCTCAAATGGCATTCGTGCGAATGGGATGCCGGTAATTGACAGCGCCCCTTGAGTGGTGCCGTGGTAAGCGATCGAGCGACTAATGACCTTGTGCTTCATCGGCTGGCCGGTCATCTTGAAGTACTGCTTGGCTAACTTCCAGGCGCTTTCTACCGCTTCGCCGCCGCCGGTGGTGAAGAAAACCTTGTTGAGGTCACCTGGCGCGTAGTTGGCGAGGCGCTCGGCTAAGTCGAGGGCGGGTTTGTGGGCGTAAGACCAGAGCGGAAAGAACGCCAAGGTCTCGGCCTGATCTTTGGCGGCTTCGGCTAAAACTTTTCGACCGTGGCCCACTTGCACCACAAACAACCCTGAGAGACCGTCGAAATATCGCTTGCCGTTCTCGTCATATATGTAGTGACCCTCGCCGCGCACGATGACGGGCATGGGCGCACCTGCTGCGTAAGAACCATGGCGTGCGAAATGCAGCCAGATGTTGTCCTTGCCGGCTTCGCTAAGCGAAGACACGTGGTATCACCCCTAAACGGACTCCCTCTTAGGCTAGCACTTCAAGGGGGGTCATGTATGGCTGACAAATATCAGGTCCGCAACGTAATAAATGGTGAAATGCTTGATTCGATAGAGGGTCAGCAATATGACTTGGTAGACCCCAGTACTGGTGCAGTTTTTGCTAACGCCCCTCTTTCAACTAAAGCAGACGTTGATAAGGCCTACCAAGCTGCCGCTAAAGCATTCGAATCATGGAGTGACACGACGCCTTCGGTGCGACAAAAAGCCTTACTTGATTTCGTAGACGTTTTAGAAGAACACGCTGACGAACTGGTTGAACTGGAATCAAAGAACACCGGTAAGCCGATTCCGGTAACTGCTAGTGAAGAAATACCCCCGATGCTCGACCAGATTCGTTTCTTCGCCGGTGCTGCGCGCGTATTAGAAGGTAAGTCAGCCGGTGAATACATGACGGGTATGACTTCATTTATTCGTCGCGAGCCAGTCGGTGTCATCGGGCAAGTGACACCCTGGAACTACCCGATGATGATGGCCGTCTGGAAGTTCGCACCAGCAATCGCTGCCGGCAATACCGTGGTGCTAAAGCCGAGCGACACGACACCGGTGACG
>VGAH01000113.1 GCA_016870945.1 Actinomycetota bacterium
GAATAAAGAAGCTCCAAAAGCGATCAACTGTTCAAGCACTGCCGAAATCGGGAGTATCGCTCGTGGAAAGTGCAATGCACGTACCAAACCGATGTTGGTTCGAATCGATGATGCACCCGCTGATATCGAGCGCTGAATCAGCGTAAATAAGAAGACCCCCACCACGAGGTAAGCGACGAAGTTCTCGATACCGCGGCTGGTTTGTAGTAACACCCCGAAAATGAAGTAGTAGATGGCGGCGCTGAATAAAGGGTTGATCAGTTGCCAAAACTGACCCAGTCTTGATTCTGCGTTGGCGCTTTCGACTTTGGCCCAGGCGAATGCGGAAATGAACGAACGTCGCTGCCAGATCCCTTTTAGGTAATGCCAAAAAGAGGGGCGTAAGCCCGTGGGCTTTAGCCCGTGAGCGACCGCGTATTCAGCAGCAGTCGAACTAGAGCCGCTGCGAGTCATCTGATGTGGTGACGCCGCGGGTGTCTAAGAAGGCTTGACTGTGGGCAGCAAGGTCGTCGGCCAGGTAGGTGGAATGATTCTGTAACAGAACGACGATGTCGGCACTTTTGACGGCATTTGCAACATCATGCACGCGTGCACGGGTCTCGCCTTCTACTAACCATTTCTCAACTAAGGGGTCATGAAAACTCACCTCGGCACCCAATTGATCGAGGCCAATAGCAATCGGCACGGCTGGGGATTCACGTTGATCTGCAATATCAGGCTTGTAGGTGACGCCGAGCAACAAGACCTTGGCGCCCTTTAGGGGCTTCCCACTGGCATTTAGTAGATCTTGGATTCGACCTACTACGTAATTTGGCATGCTGGCGTTGATTTCTTGTGCGAGTTCGACAAAGCGGAATGGGTACCCGAGTGATGCTTTGACGCGGTAACCCAAATAGCTTGGGTCAATCGGGATGCAGTGCCCACCCACACCGGGCCCCGGGTAAAAGGCTTGGAATCCAAAAGGTTTCGTCGCAGCAAGCCGAATCACATCCCACAAATCGATGCCAAGGTCGTGGCAGAACTTCGCCATCTCATTGACGAGAGCGATGTTCACGTGCCGGTAAGTGTTTTCTAAGAGTTTGGCGGTCTCAGCCTCACGGGTTCCCTTGGCTATGACGATGGTGTCGATGAACTTGCCATAAAGAGCGCCCGCGGCGATGGTGCTTCGTTCATTGACGCCGCCGACGATCTTTGGCGTGTTCTTGACATTCCATTTTGAGTTACCAGGGTCAATACGTTCCGGTGAGAACGCTACGAAGAAATCGTTACCCGCTGATAGCCCGCTGGCTTTCTCGAGTATGGGAACTACCACTTCTTCTGTGGTTCCTGGCCAGGTTGTTGATTCAAGTACGACTAGCTGATCCGCATGGACATGCTTGGCCACTTTTTCGGCAGCCTGTTCAACTGAGGTTAAGTCTGGGCCACCGTCGACCGAGAGGGGTGTAGGTACGCAAATGATGACGGCGTCGGCATTCTCGAGTATGGAGTCATTAGTCGTAGCCTGAAAACCCCTACTTAGGGCTTGACTTAGCTCTTCATTTGAGATGTCGTCTACGTGGCTTTGCCCAGCGTTTAGTTGATCGACAACTGTCTGCGAAATGTCTAGGCCTTGAACGCTTAGCCCCGACTTGATGGCCTCACATACCAGTGGCAGCCCGACGTACCCCAGGCCGATCACCACTAGATCTACGCGCCCGCTACTGGCCGTCATGTCAGATTGCTCCTAATTCTTGGTAGAGCTTCACGTATCGCTTGGCGATACCCGTCCAAGTTCGGTTAGCTGCGACCCATTCGCGTGCTGCCTCTGCCAGACGTTCGCGACGCGCTGAATCATACAAAAGCGACTGGATGACTTCAGCGCAATCAACTGCGTCTTCTGGTTTAAACAATTCACCAGTCACTGCGTGTTCGACTATCTCTTTGATTCCCCCGACGGAACTGCCAACCACGGGAGTACCCAGTGCCATCGCTTCCAACGGCTTCAAAGGCGTTACCAACTGTGTGACTCGGGCGTTGACCCTTGGCAGCACGAATAGATCAAGGGCCTGGTAGTACCTGGGCAGTTCAAGTTGGGGCAATCGGCCTAAGAAGATCACATCGTTAGATAGTCCATATTTTTCGGTCAAACTTTTAGCACTCTCTAGTGTTGGGCCGTCGCCAATCAAAAGGCACTTAACGCGAACCTTTAGGTTTTTTAGATTTACTATCGCATCGAGCAAAGTCGGCACCCCCTCATGCGCGCTAAAGGTCGTAAATAGACCGACTAAGAATTCATCGGGCGCTAAACCCAGGCTTGATCGCACACTCTCATGGTCGGTCTTGATGTCAAGCCATTCGGCCGGAACTGCATTTGGCATTACATGGATCTTTGCTTCGGGTATTCCGCGCGCGCTGATTTCGTCTTTCATGCTCAACGAGAGGGTCGTTACAGCGTTTACTTCTTGCATGACAGAGGTCTCGGCAGCACGCGAGAGCTCGTACCTTTCATTCGCGCCATTGATATCTGGCCTCGAATCTGGTGACTCGCTTTGTTCGATTCGAACCTGAGCAGATTCCTCGAGAAAGCCCCGAACT
>VGAH01000114.1 GCA_016870945.1 Actinomycetota bacterium
AGATTCAGACCCCTGTTGGTGTTTTGGCCGATTTGCAGGGCCCCAAGATTCGCACCGGCACCTTCGCGCAGGGCCAAGTCACTCTCATCAAAGGCAACAGGTTCACCATTACTACTCAACCTGTCAAGGGTGATGACAAGATCGTTTCGACCACTTATTCGGGGTTACCAAAAGACGTTCGAGTTGGCGACTTCATCCTCTTAGACGACGGGCGCTTGAAACTCGAAGTCGTCGAATCGCACGATCACGAGGTAATCACTGAGGTAGTTCACGGCGGTGTCTTAAGTAACAACAAGGGAATCAATTTGCCTGGTGTTGCGGTCGGTGTGCCGGTGCTTAGTGAAAAAGACACCGATGACTTGAGATGGGCCCTTAAAGCGGGGTGTGACTGGGTAGCACTTTCTTTCGTTCGCCGAGGTAGTGACGTAGAGCCTGTTCGTGAGATCATGAGTGAAGTTGGCATTACAGCGCCCGTCATCGCGAAAATTGAAAAGCCGCAAGCGGTAGCACAGCTAGAGCAGATTCTTGAGAGCTTTGATGGCATCATGATCGCGCGCGGCGATCTGGGTATAGAAACTCCGCTCGAGCAGCTCCCACTGTTGCAGAAGCGGGCAATCAATCTGGCTCGTCTGGCGGCAAAACCGGTGATCGTGGCAACTCAGATGCTCGAATCAATGCTTGATAGCCCACAACCTTCAAGAGCTGATGTCAGTGACATTGCAAACGCGGTACTTGATGGGGCAGACGCCTTGATGCTCTCGGGTGAAACCAGCGTGGGTGAATTCGCTGAGCAAGCCGTGGCCACCATGTCTCGCATCATCGAGCATGTCGAAGACTCAACACTTGCCCAGCGAAGCGAGCTAGCGATCAGCGCTAACACCTCTACCGAGCGCGCCGTGACAAGAGCTGCCGTTCAAGTGGCAAAGAGCGTTGGCGCTACTTACCTCGCAACCTTTACTGAGACAGGTCGTGCGGCTCAATACGTCTCGATGCACCGCTCGCCCACCCCATTGCTGGCATTCACGCCTGACGTCAAAACGCGTAATCGTTTGACTTTGGTTTGGGGCTGTGACCCGCAGATGACTGAGACTGTCGAGCACACCGACGACATGGTCGAGCAGGTTGATGCATGGCTACTGGCACACCAGGTTCTTCGCGAGGGCGAACTGGTGGTCTTGGTTGCAGGGGTGCCCCCTGGGGTTCCTGGGACTACTAACGGCATGCGGGTGCACCGTGTCGGTACCGGTCGACGTGAGGGTTACGTCAGTTAGATAAGCCCTCGGGCACACTCAAGAATTAGACGTCCTTTAAATCCGTCCAGCGAGGCGGGAAAGGAGGTCGGTAGTTGGCGCTTGCGCGCACATCTTCGACCGCGGTTGACATCGACTTTTCTCGTTGCATTGATCGAATGGCCCACGAAATAACAGAAAGATTTCAAGAACTCGATTCGCTGGTCTTGTTGGGTATTCCGACTAGGGGGGTTCCGCTAGCTGAGCGCATCGGGGCAGCTCTGTTAAAGATTCGAGGCCGAAGAGTCCCCGTGGGGGCTTTGGATGTGACGATGTTTAGAGACGACCTTCGTCAAAAACCGGTTCGAGCGCTGTTGCCAACCGTGATCCCCCCGAGCGGAATCGATGACGCCCACGTTGTCATGGTCGATGACGTTTTGTTTTCCGGACGAACAATTCGTGCCGCCCTTGATGCACTTGTCGAATTCGGGCGCCCCAAGACCGTTGCCTTGGCTGTGCTCATCGATCGCGGGCATAGAGAGTTACCAATAAAGGCCGACTTTGTTGGCAAGAACATCCCGACCCACGTAGGCGACGAAGTGCGAGTTTGCTTAAGCGAAATAGACGGCCGGGACGAGGTCGAAGTGATGTCTGGCAAATGACTTTGCGAACTAGGCACCTGCTCTCAGTCGATGATCTCAATGCCGAAGAGGCCGTGCGCGTACTTGACGTGGCAGAAGAGATGGCAAACCTCAGCAATCGTGAGGTAAAGAAACTACCTGCGCTGAGAGGTCGAACGGTCTTAAATCTCTTTCTTGAAGACAGCACCAGAACTCGTCTCTCATTCGAAGCCGCTGCCAAACGCCTTTCGGCTGACGTAATGACGCTTACCTCTAAGGGTTCGAGCGTCACCAAGGGTGAGACTCTCAAAGACACCGCGGTAACACTCGAAGCTATGGGTGCAGACGTGGTCGTGTTGCGCCATTCCGCCAGCGGCGCTGCACATCGTCTGGCCAATGCCGGTTGGGTGCAGGCAAGCGTGGTCAACGCCGGTGATGGAACCCATGAACACCCCACCCAAGCGTTGTTGGACGCATTCAGCATTCGGCGAAGGTTGCACGCTGGCTCAGGAAACCTAAAAGGCACTCGTGTTGGCATAGTTGGCGACGTCTTACACAGCCGAGTTGCCAGGTCGAATGCCAAATTACTTAAGTTGTTAGGGGCTGAGCCAGTGCTAATCGCACCACCGACTCTCTTGCCGGTCGGGGTCGCCTCTTGGGGTTGTCAGGTAAGTACTGATCTTGATCATTTATTGCCTGAGTTAGACGCA
>VGAH01000115.1 GCA_016870945.1 Actinomycetota bacterium
TCATCATGTTTGCCATCAGACGAATGGTCAGCGTTACCGGCCGCAAGATAGCCACCGTTGCGAACTCGATCGGGGCCACGATCACGTAGATTGGTTTTGGCACCCCGGGTGGGAAGAGATTCATCTTGAAATAGCCACCTATGCCGTGCTTCTTAAAGCCCACATAGTTGTAGATGACCCAGGTGATCAATGACATCAACAACGGGACGCCGATCACGCTGGTGGCCGATAGATGAATTAGCGGCAGTATTGCTGCGATATTGAAGAACAAGAGCATGAAAAAGAGCGACGTCAAATACGACAAAAACCTCTTCGCGTGGTGCCCCAAGATTTCTTCGGCGATCTGCACGCGTACGAAATCAACCAGCATCTCGCCTAAGTTTTGAATACCCCTCGGCACAATCTGTGGCTTTCGAAATGCAATTACAAAAAAGAGGCACAGCAGCCCAGTCATCAACATCATGATGAGATTGATGCGGGTTACTGCAAAAGGGGTGTTGGCAAAAAACAATTCACCGGGGAAGAACTCGCCTATCGTCGGGGGTTTGTACTGGCCGTCCTCTGAAGTGGCCGCAACCAATACCGACACAAGGGCATGTTATTCGGGGGTTACATAAGTACCTTTCGCGCGTATTACGACAAAAACCTCTATTGCCAGCCCTAACAGCGCTGCCGTCGCCACACTAAACGCAAACGTCACATCATTCATCCAGGCCGCATCGCGAAGTGCAGCAAAAATCAAAATGAACAAAAGGAGTTTTACTAGCCAACCCCCGAGAACCACTGCCTCTACCAACTTAGGCGCACGCGAAGAGACCAGCGTCACACTCAACGCGGTAATAAGAAAAAACCCGAACCCCAGCCCGACGCCAAGACCGGCACCAATTAAGCCTTCGACACCGGCATACGTGTAACCAGCAACCATGGCGATCGGCAACATGAGTGCGAGGGCCCACAAGTTGACGCGAGCAGCTTTACCGATGATTGCTTCACCACTCATAGACGAACCGCCAGTTTTCTTGGCGCGGCAAACCCGAACCACGCAAGAATCGCGAGGCAAATCACTACCGCAAGTAGAACCCACCCGACTGGTACGAAAGCTGTTGCCACTGCGCCAAATGCGAGAGTGGCGGTTAAGCCGTAGAGAACCAAAACGGTGCGCGTCTGGCTGTGTCCACGAGCCAGCAACTGGTGATGCAAGTGACCCTGGTCTGCCGAGAACGGATTTCGCTTAGCGCGCACCCGACGAGCGACCGCGCTTGCTAAGTCGATAAGCGGCACGGCCAACACGGCTAGCGGTAGCAAGATGGGCATAAACGCCGGAAAAAACGTAGTGCTGGCAAGAGCTGCGGCGTCTACTTGCCCAGTCAGAGCGATGGTTGCCACAGCCAAGAGCAAGCCCAGAAGCATGGCGCCGGTATCACCCATGAAAGAGCGCGCTTTCGAAAAGTTAGCTGGCAAGAAGCCAACTGCTACCCCGACAAGTAACACTGAGACCAACGTCGGCAAAGTCGCTCGCACAAAGCCATATTCGACTGAAAGAAAATAGCTATAAACGAAAAAGGCCATCGCACCAATGGCTGCTATGCCGGCTGCGAGCCCGTCCACACCGTCAACGAAGTTAATCGCATTTACTGTTACCACCAAAAGCAACACGGTGAGCAGCACGCTCGTCCAAGGGTCAAGCACTATCACTCGATCAAATGCCGGCAACCAAATCAACGTTATTCCTTGCAAGGCGAGCAAGCTGCCTGCTAAAACCTGGCCAGCCAACTTGGTAGGCGCGTCAAGACCCCACCTGTCATCGATGATTCCAAGAACCAGCAATATGGACGCAGCCGACAAGAGCGCTCGCACTATCTCGCCATTTGCGAATACGGCCTTCATCATCGGTAGCTGCGAAGCCAGCAACAGCCCCGCCAACAAACCCGCATACATCGCGATTCCGCCAAGTCGTGGCGTGCGATCGGTGTGTATGTCGCGCCCTCGCACTTCGGCTACTGCACCAATGCGCACGGCCCACTTCTCTGCCCAAGGAGTGACTAGAAAAGTCGTAAGAGCGGCAACTAACAGAACGAGTACGTACTCGCGCATGCGCTATTTAACGAGCGTAAGCAGGAAAGCGCGCCACCAACTCAGAAACCTCAGACCGCACCGCAGCTAACCCAGTGCCGTCTAAGTCTTTAACGGCTCGAGCAATCAGGCCACCTACGTCTTTCATTTCTGCCACCGTCATGCCCTGGGTGGTGGTCGCCGGTGTACCCACGCGAATGCCTGAAGCTGTCATCGGGGGCAGTGGGTCATAAGGAATCGGATTCTTGTTCAACGTGATGCTCACTTGATCACACCGCATCTCTGCTTCTTTACCGGTCACCCCCGTCTCTGACAGGTCGACCAAAACCAGATGGGTATCGGTGCCACCAGAGACTGGGCGCATTCCCTCACGCGATAAAGCGTCTGCCAAGGCCACTGCATTCTCGATAACTTGGCGTGCG
>VGAH01000116.1 GCA_016870945.1 Actinomycetota bacterium
GGCACTTTTGAGCGAACTACCGCACTTACTTCTGGGCTGATGCGACCGTCAAACACGGGGTCGCCAGTGAATAGACGAACAACCCGACGACCTTCGCGAGCGGCCTGAACCATGATGCGCGCGCGGGACGCAGGTGTCGCCGTCGACTCTTCTTGTGCGGCGGAATCTTCTTCAGGTCGGGGCGCGACTTCAACCACTTCGTCTTCATCTTTGGCGACGACTTTGATTAAAACCACTTCAGCGTGTTTATTCGCGTGACGAGCAACGATGTCACCGGCCATCTCATCGGCTAGAACGAGTTCTGCTTTGCCCAACAGATCAGCGCCGCGCACGCTGACGAGCTCTGGGTCACCTGGGCCACCGGCAACGAAGGCAATCGGCATGATGGTGGCTCGGGTGGTACGTGACGCCGTCACGAACACCGCCCTTACATAATTTGGGGAATCGTTACCAAATGTTAGGTCCGAATACACCTTTTTGACAAATCGCCAACATTTTTAGGCGTCAGCTCGTCAGTGCCGCTCGCAATCTCGCGGCGTCGACTCGCCAGAAATCATGACGCTGCCCATCGACTAGCACCACGGGTACGAATTCGGCGTACTCAATTGCGAGAGATGAGTTGTCTTCGATGTTGGCCACGCACCACCCGACCCCCAGCGGTTCACAAACTTGAGCCACCGCCGCAAGGGCGTCTTCGCACAGATGGCAGTCGCGCTTAACGATTACCTCGACGCGGACGGGGGCACCCTCGCCAAGGTGCTCAGGCGTTGCAACCGTGTCGCTACCCACGAATGCGAGTTTGGCATGCAAGTCGCCCCTTAGTGTTTCTCGCATGCCAGGCGCAATAGCTGCCTTTTTCGATATCGATAACACCATGGTTCGTGGTGCAAGCCTTTTTCACTTAGCGCGCGGGATGCACGAGAGGGGGATGCTTAGCAAGGTCGATTTAGCTTCAGCAGGGGCGAAACAAGCACGATTCTTACTAAGGGGCAGTGAAAACCCGTCCGATCGAATTGCGGCGATGCAGTCAGCCTTGAGCTTCGTAGCCGGCAGAGACGTAGACGAGGTGACTGCGGTCGGTAGCGAGATATTCGACGATCGCATGATCAACAAGCTCTGGCCCGGCACGCTAGAACTTGCTCGCGCCCACGTCGCTGCTGGTCACCAAGTTTGGTTGGTGTCTGCTACACCAAATGAGCTTGCAAATTTGATGGCTTTGCGTCTTGGGTTCGCTGGGGGGCTCGGAACTTCGGCCGAGATAACTGAAGGTCGCTACACAGGCCGGTTGTTAGACGTGCCACTTCACGGTGCGACCAAAGCCCAAGCGATTGCCGAATTTGCCAGCGCCAACCAAATCGACTTGACGCGGTCTTATGCGTACTCAGATTCTGTAAACGACGTGCCCTTACTCGAACTCGTTGGAAATCCGGTGGCCATTAACCCTGACGGCCCGCTTAGGGCCCATGCCAAGACCCGTGGTTGGCCCATCGAGGATTTTCGTCGGCGTCGGATGCGTCAAATGAGCATCACCGGTGCTGCTAGTGCTGTCGGTGCAGCAGTGGCAATCGGTGTAATTGCCTCGGCTGCACACAAGCGAGCCGTCAGAACCTAAGCCAAGCGGGGCAAAGAGAAACCCCCGAAGTTATTTCTTGTTACGCCTTTGTACGCGAGTCTTGCGAAGTAGTTTGCGGTGCTTTTTCTTAGCCATTCTCTTGCGCCGCTTCTTGATTACTGAACCCATAAAAGGTGTTAGATCAACCTGCCTCTACGAATGAGTCACGCAAGTACTCGTGCACTGCTTTTTCGGGAACTCGAAAGGATCTACCAACCCGAACTGCCGGAAGGTTGCCCGCGTGCACCAGGCGATAAACCGTCATTTTTGAGACTCGCATGGCACTTGCTACTTCAGACACCGTCAAGAAACGGACTTCCGGTAGTGCTCTCTCGGGTTTGGTCGACATTGCCACCGCCTATTCGAGTATTGCGGCGGTGCATCTAACCGTCGCTAAAAAGTGTGTCTGAACCCTAGCGAGGGGGTGGGTAGGCCAAGCAGGCGGGATGCCCCAACTACCTTCAAGAATTACTTGAGACTCTGGCCATTTCTTTAGCGCGTTCGTGGGCGGCTGCAATAGCGGCTACCAGGTGCGACTTGATCGCGTTATCGTCCAAATAAGATGTGGCGGCGAGTGTGACGCCACCTTTTGAGGTGACGTCGTTGCGTAATTTGTTCGCGAGCGAGTTACTCACGCGCAAAAGTTCGGCCGAACCCGAAAGCGTTTCGTTCACTAATCGTGTTGCGACTTCTGCTGACAAGCCTAATGAGACGGCTGCTTCAACCATCGCCTCAGCCAAGTAGAAAAGGTACGCGGGCCCAGACCCCGAGATCACCGTGACTGCGTCAACCTCGGTTTCAGTGACCTGTTCGGTCGAGCCTAGCGGGGTCAAAAGTTGCTCGACTAGTGCAAGATCTTGAGCTGACGGCGCCGGTGGGTT
>VGAH01000117.1 GCA_016870945.1 Actinomycetota bacterium
TCGTAGCCCTTCGAGTAGAGCGTTTGTCAGGGCGGTTGCAGTCACTTCCCCGCCGAAGGTCAGCCCACCAAGCCACGTAGGTGTAGCCAATTCGGGCAAGGTAAATAAGACGTCGGTTGCAAAAGGGTTACCGATGATCAGAGCGAAAGCCATACGTACACCGAGGGCAATTACGGCGAAATAGCAGAAACCCTTAAACGCCCTTAACGAATCTTGGTCAGGGTGAAAAGCTATAACCGTGCCGATCACCACCATGACAAGTAATGCCAGCACCCAAATCGAACTGGTGACGGCAGCCCCAATCGAGAGGACTAAGGCTGCCGTCCACCATGTATATGGGTGATTAACCCGAGGTTTCATCTACCTGCTCGGCCGCGACGTGCCCCAACGATGATGGCGATCAAAGCTCCGATTACAGCTATGCCCACTAATGGCCAAAGCCATGTGGGTAAAGAACTGGGCTGTGTGGGCTCATCAGCGGCTTCTTCGCTGACGTCCACTTCGGTAGTGGCCTCTTCGGTGGCGGCTTCTTCGGCAACAGCTTCACTTGCACTGACCTCAGCGCCACACTCTTCGGTTGGGTAGCCGTCGATGCCACACACGAACCCGCCATCAGCTCGAACCTCACTACTAGCGAGCACCAGGGCATCTGCCGCGTTTTGCCCTACTTCGACACTCACGCAACCAACTTTGTTTGGTGTCGGGGGTGTGTCACCGGGTGGTGCAATCTCTGTCGCGCCAAAGTCAATTACGACCGCAACGCGAAACTGATCTGACACAGGGTTAGACATGTCGGGGCACAGAGTTGCGAAATTTGGCGCCTCTACCGGCGGTTCGCTGCCTTCGGGTGTTGATATTGCGAACTTCCAACCCAAAACCGACATATCGCGAAGCTGAATGTCTTGGGCACCAACTTGGGCGAATTGCCACTCTGTCGCTGTCGGGAGTTCTTCACAAGATTGCTCGGTTGCCCCTTCAGCAACGGAGCATTGAACTACCGGGCCGGCCGTCCAAAAAGTCCAGTAGCGGTAATCGGCAGCAGACGCGCCAGTTGCGGTGAGTGTGGCGATTGCAAGCGACGCAACCAATGAGATTGCAGCGCCAAGTGATGCTGATTTCTTATATGACACAGTGCCTCGTTTCGACTAGGCGTGTGCCACGGCAGTTGAATCGAATTGCCCCGCAAAACGAAAACCCCTGCGCTTTTTCATAGCGACAGGGGTGGACGAGTGCTTGAGCTCTCTGATCCAGCCCCGCAGACCACGACGGTGCTTTGGAATTCGCGCATCTGCCAGGCGCTCCGGCTGCCGCAGACATTTGAGGCTGCGGAATACGGTTGCGGGTCAGCGCCGGAATCTCACCGGACTTTCCCTGGTTTCAAACGCACGTGCTTATCGCGACGATAAGCAGCTAAGTATGTAGTTGTGGGCGCAGCAAATCAGATTGCGTGGCTCTCGTCAAGCCCCTGAACTTGTTCGCGTGTTTAAGCGGGCTCTAGCCCCATGGTGTAAACCTCTGCATCGTCTCGCAAAAGAGTTACGTTGATGACGCCCAGTGCTAGAAGGTCACGCCAGTTTTCGCCGATCCAGGTTTCTGCGTCTGATTGGCTTGCGAAGGGTTGCGGGCTCGGGGTGTTCGGCGGTAGTTGGACGGGGTTCTGTTGAGCATCTTGGAAGCTCCAGCCCCAAGTTGAGTCAAGCTCGCTCACGTCACGGCCATGGGGCTCAAGCGGCGGGGCGTGCGGTGGCGCAATTGCCCTCAATTGCTTGGTAGACGACCGCGTCGTTTGGCAGTCGGTGAATTGGGTTAAGGCAACCTTTCCAGCCGCGGTACTGCTTCATTTGACCCGAGAGTGCGCCTGCTGCTTGTTCGGTCGCAATCAGGCGAACCTTTGGATTCGAGATAAGGGCTTGCACCAAGTCGGTGGTGCCGTACGCGTCTTTTGGCACCCCGTCCGCGACTCCTAACATCTCATTTCGCCTCTCCCATGGTGGGCTAAAGGGCGGCCAACCCCCAACAATCTGCACGGGCCAACCTTTGAATGGTTGAGCATCTTTGGGGTTCGCACCTTCCCACGGGGTGGTGCAGCAAATTGAAATGTATGCGGCATTCGGGTCAACGGATCGAAGCTCGCCTATGAATTCGCGTGTTTTCGCTTGGTAGGCGATGTTTGCGCGTGACTGGTCTGCTAGGCCGGCAAGCGGGTTTCCGAAGAAGAAGTAAACGAGTGCCGCAGGTACTAGGGCAGCCCCTGCGCGCACGAGCTGGCCTTGCCAATTCATTGACGCGCGATACGTGGGGCCCTTAATGAACGCTAACGGTGCTAGCAACAGCAGAATTAAGAAAATGTATGAAATCGGCAGCTGGACGTGGGTGGCAATCTTTCGTGTTTCACCCAGGTAGTAGAGAATCCCGGCGTACCAAATAAGGCTTGTGGCAG
>VGAH01000118.1 GCA_016870945.1 Actinomycetota bacterium
ATGCCTTGTCACAAAGTGAACTCGAACGGTGGAACGCGGTAGCTGCGTTCGTAGTAGTGGTAGCAACCTGGGTTTTGCGCCAAACGCGAATCGCGGGGGCTAACTGAGCGGTGCCCTAAGCGCTGCCCAACTGCGAGCGCTCATTCATGAGGTGCCCGATTACCCCAAGACGGGTATCAATTTCTTAGACATAACGCCGTTGCTCGCCGATGCCACAGGTTTTGCCTCGGCGGTGAAGCTGATGTCTAGCCCTTGGCAAGACCACGGAGTTACCCACGTAGTTGGCATCGAAGCACGAGGATTCGTGTTGGCAGCACCGATTGCCATTGAAATTGCCGCAGGTGTCGTGCCGGCGCGAAAAGTTGGCAAATTACCGAGAAAGACTCACGTAGCTGACTATGAACTCGAATACGGCAGCGCTGCCCTAGAGGTGCATATTGATGCTGTACCACCACATGGGCGCGTGCTAATCGTCGATGATGTCTTAGCAACCGGTGGCACGATGGCCGCAACCATCGAACTGGTAAAGAAATTAGGTTGTGAAGTCGTTGGAGCTGCAGTCTTGCTTGAGATCGCCTCGCTAGGTGGCCGGGCCAAACTTGGCGGTACACAACTAACCGTTGCTTTGCCCTAGACAGAACTAGATAGTTTTGAGCGCCCCCATAATTCTCAATATTTCAGGAGTTGCGTTTTTACAGATCTGCGTGAACCGCCCGTCAAAGTCAGCACCGGCGTCGTCATTTGCCGCATCAGATATTTGTCGCACTATCACCCAAGGTTTCGAATAAAGCTCAGCAGCCTGTGCGACGGGGGCGCCTTCCATGTCGACTATTTGCGCACCTAGATCAATCAATCCTTGACGATAGTTGTTGCTTTCAATAAAGACATCACCGGTTGCCAGGTTGACCCAGGGTTCGTCAAAAGTGCCAGCGAGTAAAGACTTGATTTCAGAAGAGACCATGAGTGGACGCGGTGGTACGGGGTTGCCAATGGGTATCTCACCTGCCTGCCAGCGCACGAAACCTTGTGGGGTCACCGCGCCGTAATCGTGCTGCCAACACTTCTCGACCAAGGTGAGCTGCCCCGGGCTAAGAGTCGAATCAAGGCCCCCAGCTAGACCAAAGAACAAGACCAATTTCGGTTGATAACTAGCGATCAGGTGGGCAGAGACGATTGCAGCGTTGACCTTGCCAACGCCCGTAGTCGCATAGATCAAAGGAACCTGTTCAAACAGACCCACCTCGTGCGGGTGTGGCGTATCGCCTTCAATTACTTCAGTCAACAAACCCATGCCTTCGAGCACTTCGCCCTCTTGAGGCAGTGCCGAAAGAAACAAGAAGCCACCCTTTGCATTGGCTATTTCGGTCACCTCGTGCCCCCTGGCTTCAAATGTTGAGTGAAGAAATCGATTGTAAGTTGCTCGAGACGTTCGGTGAGTGTGACATCACTTGTCATATGAGTAGCACCGCTTAGCGGCAAAACTGAGTGCTCTTTACCGGCGGCAGTCAGCGCACCAGAAAGTTGCAAGGTATGTGCGAAGAACACATTGTCGTCTGCCACCCCATGAACAAGTAGCAGCGGGCGAGCAAGTTGAGGTGCTAGTGGAATCAAAGATGAACGCTGGTAGTTCGCCTGGGTCTCACCGTGTGGTTGACCCAGATATCTCTCGGAGTAAGCGGTGTCGTAAAGCTGCCAATCACTTACCGGTGCACCGGCAATCGCTGCGTGAAAGACATCAGGTCTGCTCAGCACGGCACCGGCAGCGAGATACCCCCCAAAAGACCAACCGTGAATTCCCACCCGTGAACCATCGAGTGAATTCGGATACAGGGCAAGAACCCGCGCGAGCCCGGTCACTTGACCTTTGATCGCGGGGTTTAACAAATCGCCTGCGACCATTTTCTCGACAACAGGGCCAAGGGCTGGCGTGCCTGGGCCGTCAATAACTACGACAGCGAAACCTTGATTGGCGAGCAATTGCCCCGAAGCAAATGTTCGAGGCGATGCGTTGATGACTCTTTTACCGTGCGGGCCACCGTAGGGCGCAAGAACGATCGGCAGCTTTTCACTATCGCGTAAGAAACCTTGAGGCCAAACAATCACGGTGGGGTAGGGCGCGCCTGACACGAATTCAACGTTTTGGGCTGCCAACGCCTGACTTGTTATTTGCACACTCAATCGAGGCCCGTTGTGAATCCATATTTTTGCTTCGAGATTGTTTGGGTTAGCTTGAATTAGTAGCACGTTTTCACCTAAATCGGCGGGGCCACCTTGGCTAGAAACTGCGGTGGCCCAAGCAGAAGAGTCCGTAAGTGCTTGCGCGGCCCCCGTCCAATCAATTTTGAATACTTTTTGGGTGGTTGGTTGCAAGAAGCCATTTGCAATTACCC
>VGAH01000119.1 GCA_016870945.1 Actinomycetota bacterium
CGACGACATATTGATCGAGTTAGGCGCGGGTAAGTGACGCCGCAGGTTTTAGAAACGAGACACGTTCGTCGCAGGCAGGGACAACTTGCAAGGCGCATGCAGGCAGGTGCCTTCGTGATGTTGGGGCTTGGCTTGGTGGTAGCCCTTGCTTGGGTGTTGCTGGCCTCGCCCTACCTTCGAATCGAGCGAGTAATCGTGCGGGGGGCAGAAGCCGTTCCAGTTAACTCAGTGGTCTTGGCCGCCGATGTTGAATTTGGCACGTCTTTGGCGCTGATTCGTCCGGCTGACTTAATCGAGCGCGTGAGCACTCTGGACCGAGTGGGCGAAGTACAAATCGTGCGTGGCTGGCCCAATGAATTGGTTATTGAAATAAAAGAGAGAAACCCGATCGCGGTCACGGTGATTGCGGGCCAAGTGTTGTTAGTCGATGACCAGGGTGTTGCATACGCGGGCAAGATCACAGGTGCTGCGTTACCTCGAGTGCAGGCGCTAGATGACAGGGCAAGAAAAGCTGCCGTTTCGGTGACTTCTAAGTTGCCCGACTGGCTACAAGTTGATGTGGCGCAAACCAGAGCCTCGACACCTGATGACGTGACTTTGGTGATGCGAGATGGGTCAGAAATCGTTTGGGGTGCGCCTGAAAGAGCCGACGAAAAAGTAGACGTTCTTAGAGTCTTGTTACGACTCCCGTCACCAATTTATGACGTTTCAGCCCCAGACGTCCCCACGATCCGCAACACCGCAGAGGTGCCTGCCCCTACCAGTTAAGGCCGACGTACTTAGTTTCTAGGTATTCGTAGATTCCCTCGAAGCCGCCTTCACGGCCAAGCCCCGATTGCTTTACGCCACCAAATGGCGCGGCCGGGTCTGAGATCAGCCCGCGGTTAACACCGACCATTCCGGTTTGTAAGCCCTCAGCAATGTTGAGCCCACGCGCCACATTTTGGGTATAGACGTAAGAGGCGAGGCCATATTCGCTGGTGTTGGCGAGATCAACTGCATCTTCGTCGGTTTGAATTTTCACCACAGGGGCGACCGGGCCAAAAACCTCTTCGTGTAGTAGCCGCGCATCAAGTGACACGTTGCCCAAAACCGTGGCTGGGTAGAAGCACCCTGGCCCACCTGAACCCTCGCCGCCTATTTGCATGGTGGCACCGCGCGCAACTGCGTCTTGTACCAATTCGCCCACGGAGCCAACCGCTTTGCGGTTTACCAGCGGCGGCAATGTGGTGGTCGGCGCAGCACCATGCCCAGGGTTAAGGGCACCCATCGCGTCTGCCAAACGCGAAACGAACTCATCGTGCACACCGGCTTGTACGAAGAATCGATTCGCCGCCGTACAGGCCTGGCCGCCGTTTCGCATCTTGGCCAACATCGCGCCAGCAACCGCCGCCTCAATGTCAGCATCGTCTAGCACAATGAAAGGCGCATTGCCGCCAAGCTCCATAGAAGAGTTCAAGATTCGGTCAGCACCGATTCGAAGTAACAGCCGTCCAACTTCAGTACTCCCTGTGAAACTCAATTTGCGCACACGCCGATCGGCCAAAGCGGCTTTGGTAATGGTGGCCGAATCAGTGGTTGGTAGCACTGAGACAACACCTGCAGGCAAACCCGCTTCTAACAAGATTTTGCCCATGACTAGAGAGGTAAGTGGCGTCTCAGAGGCGGGTTTCAAAATCGCTGCGCAACCAGCGGCAAGTGCCGCGCCAAGTTTGCGAGTTGCCATGGCAGCAGGGAAGTTCCACGGCGTAATCAAGTAGGCCACCCCGATTGGGTCGTGGTAGGTCAAGATGCGATTCGCACCAGATGGCGCCATTCGCAACTCGCCACTTACTCGAACCGCTTCTTCAGAGAACCACCTAAAGAATTCAGCCGCGTATAAAACCTCTGCCTTTGCGTCTGCGATGGTCTTGCCGTTTTCAAGCGTCATGATCAACGCCAATTCATCAACTTGCTCGACCATCAGATCGAAGGCCTTACGCAAAACGTTCGAGCGCACTCGAGAAGGCTCTTTCGCCCATTTCCTTTGCGCGGTTTCAGCAGCGTTCAAGGCCGCGTCCAAATCATCGAGGCTTGCCTTACCGACATCGGTCAAGATCTCACCATTTGCGGGGTCAGTCACGCTGAACTGCCCGGCACCGCCAATCTTGAACTTCTCACCAATTAGCACACCAGTTGGTACGTCTCGCATTATTCGCTCGACTTCGATTGTGCTTGGGGCTGCTACTTGATCTGGAACTTCCAAAGTCTTCATCTGGCCCGATTCTTACACGCAGGCATTATCGATTGCTAACCGGCTTCTGCCGTGAGAAACGTCACGGTTGGACGGGTAGAACCTGGTCTTTCGTGAAGCATTCACCGGTTGG
>VGAH01000120.1 GCA_016870945.1 Actinomycetota bacterium
GGTTTCAAGAGGTGCACTTCCCGGCACTTTTGCCAAAAGAGCCATATGAGGCGACGAACAGGTGGGTCGAATACGGCCCAACCTTGTTTCGCTTGCAAGACCGCCGAGGGGCTGACTACTTGCTTGGGCCAACCCACGAAGAAATGTTCACTTTGTTGGTGAAAGATCTTTATTCGTCCTACAAAGAACTACCTCTTGTCTTGTACCAAATTCAGACGAAATATCGGGACGAGGCCAGGCCGCGAGCAGGCATCTTGCGCGGTCGAGAGTTCGTAATGAAAGACGCCTATTCGTTCGACGTTGACGAGGCAGGCCTTAGCCGCTCGTATGACAGAAACCGCGCTGCATACATCAAAGTCTTTGACCGCCTTGGCCTTGATTACGTGATTGTTAGTGCCACCTCAGGTGCAATGGGTGGCTCAGTCAGCGAAGAGTTCTTAGCACCTTGTGAGAACGGCGAAGATGCCTATGTAACGAACGACTCAGGCTCGTATGCAGCAAACGTCGAGGCCTTTAAGACTTTGCCCCCGTCACCGGTCAGCGAATCAGAAATCGCCAAGACCCCACCAGCTCATGTCGAAGACACCCCAGATACCCCGACTATCGAGACGCTGGTTGCATGTGCAAACGAGCGAAGCGAATTAAGGCGTGCTGACCGCGATTGGCTCGGTAGTGACACGCTAAAGAATGTCGTTGTCAAAGTAACTGACACCGAAGGTAATCAATCAGCACTCGCGATTGGTATCCCCGGTGATCGCGACGTAGATATGAGAAGGCTCGAAACCGCAGTCTCGCCTGCCACAGTCGCGGTTTTCGAAGATGAAGATTTCACAAAGAACAGCAAGTTGATTAAGGGCTACATCGGCCCGCAAGCCCTCGGTTTGAATTCAGCAACCGGCGTGCGCTATCTAGTTGACCCAAGAGTTGTTTCAGGTTCTAGATGGGTCACTGGCGCAAATGAGAAGGGCAAGCACGTTTTCGATTTGGTAGCAGGTCGAGACTTCACACCCGATGGTGTGATTGACGTGGCCGAAGTGCGAGAAGGCGACCCGAGCCCTGACGGCCAAGGTGTCGTGCATATAGCTCGCGGCATCGAGATCGGGCACATATTTCAACTTGGTCGCAAGTACGCCCAAGCACTTGACCTCACCGTGCTAGACGCAAATGGCGAACGTGTCGTCGTCACTATGGGCTCTTACGGAATAGGGGTCACCCGAGCAGTCGCAGCAATCGCAGAACAACATCACGACGACTTGGGGCTGATTTGGCCCATAAGTGTGGCGCCGTATCAAGTTCACATCGTCATCGCGGGCAAAGACGACGCACAGTCAGAGGCAGCTAACAAGATCGCCAAGGAATTAAGCGCTGCCGGCTTGGATGTATTGGTAGACGACAGAACAGCTGCATCAACGGGGGTTAAGTTCAACGACTCTGAGTTGCTGGGTATGCCATTCATATTGGTTGTTGGCAGGGGTCTAGCCGAGGGTCAAGTCGAGCTGCGCATACGAAAAACGGGTGAGGCCATCAACTTGCCCGTCAACGATGCCGCTAAGCAAATAATCAAACGAGTGGCAGATGAGCAAAAGTAGATGGACGTCGACATTGCTGCCTTGCGAACACTCGCGCGCGATCGGGGCCTTGATTTCGACCAGTTGATCGTTTCGATTCAACAAGCTTTGGGTGTTGCATATCTAGCCACCGCGGGCGCTAGCCCCGCTGCAACTGTGCGCATTGACACCGAGAGTGGCCGCGTGTCAGTAAGTGATGGCGAAACCGATTTGACCCCGTCCGGCTTTGGCCGCGTGGCAGCAGCTCTGGCTAGTCAGTACGCAGTTCGCGCCCTGAAGAGTGCGGTAGGTGAAAAGGTTTTTGGTGAGTTTTCTTCTCGGGCAGGTGACATCGTCTCTGGGGTAGTTCAACAAGGCGGCAAACACGGTGACGTATTAGTTGATTTAGGCGAAGTCGAGGGTGTCTTGCCGGTTGCAGAACAGGTGGCTTCCGAGCGCTACCCGCATGGGCGAAGGCTTAAGTGTTACGTGGTGGACGTAAAGAAAGGCCCAAGAGGCCCGCTAGTGGTTTTGTCCCGCACCCACCCGGGCTTGGTGCGAGGCTTGTTTGCACTCGAAGTACCTGAAGTAGCAGACGGCAGTGTGCTCATCACCAACACCGCGCGAGACGCAGGTGATCGAACAAAGATGGCCGTGAAAGCAACTCGTGCAGACGTAAACCCGAAGGGCTCGTGCATCGGGCCTGCTGGCCAGAGGGTTCGCAACGTAATGGAAGAACTCGGTGGCGAGAAAATCGACATC
>VGAH01000121.1 GCA_016870945.1 Actinomycetota bacterium
GCCCAGGTTCTTAAACGCCGTTAGGTGGCGGGCACCAACGTGCCGGCAAAGATCTGCCAGGCAAGAGCTGATTTCGCCGTCAAACTCAAAATAATGTAGGCACGCTCACCACGTAAGTAATTGCTCCATTTGCCCACCGGCTTGTATTGCAAGTACTGCACGATCGCGAAGGAGTTAAACAGAAGAAACAGCGAAATCACGATGCCCCAGACGAAACCTGGAATTTCTACCGGGTTGGGCGACTTCGGCGCGATGATGAAGATCAAGAAGATAAGCCACGGCACTAACCCTGCGATGCAGCCAAACCAGAAAGCGATCAACGTCTCACCCGGTTTGGTGAAGCGCTCTTGCAACCAGCCAAACAAGATCATGGACGCGTTTACACCAAAGATTGCTACCAGGGCACCCACATCGAAGATGCCCAAAAGCTGTGCAATCAAGACGATCATTACCGAAGAGCTAAGTGAGTACTCAACCCACCTGAAGTAGTTGTGGCCCTGAGTTAAGCCGCGGTCGTAGCGTGCATTAAATGGCGGGCATGCGACGATAAAGTGAAAAAGGGCCGAGAGGCCGAAGAAAATTGCGATCGCATAAGCCGTTCGAATTTCAAACAGCGTGACAGGTGCAGAAGGGGGTGTACCCGGCGGCCCGGCTACGTAGGTGGCGGTGACTGGCAGCGCAAAAGCGTTAGCAAGCACCAGAATCAAGATCATCTGAATCAAGTGAGCAACGCCGGCGACTATGTTCCATTTGCGCAGGCTCGAAATCGTTATGTTCGAGGTCTTCGCTTTGCCGGTCTTGGTGTTCGCCTTTGCCATTTTCAGTAACGCTAACAGCGCCTAAGCGCTATCTGGTTACGAACGCGCCAGGTGCTACCAGGTTGGCCGTGATGGCCGCTGAAAACAACACCAGCGGCACCCCGCCACCTGGGTGGGCACTTCCCCCGACCAGATACAGGTTCTTAATGGGTGACTTGTTACTGGCTCGCAAGAAGGTGGCCTTAGGCCCGTGATTAGCCGCCCCATAAATTGACCCGCCAGGTGCGCCGGTCTGTGCTTGTAGGTCGGCCGGGGTAGTGATTTCTTGCCAAATGATCCTTTCGCGCACATCAAGCCCACGGCTTGCAAGTTGTTCAACAATAGTTTTGGCATAGCTCTCGGCTAAGCCTGCTTCTAGCCAATTGACACCGCCCTCGACTTCTGGTTGGTGTAAAGGTGCATTTACTAGAACGAACCAAGATTCGAAGTCTTCACCTGGGCGCATGCTCGGGTCATCCGGCGAGCAAACGTAAATAGCCGGTTCGCTGACCGGTCGGCCATTGGGCTCAAACAGTTGTTTGAATTCATCGTCATAGTTCTTAGGGAATAAAACATTGTGGTGAGCGAGCTCGGGTGTGCGCCCTCGTAACGCCAGACTCATCGAAAAGCCAGAGAAGCTCTGCGTGAGTTTTTGTAGTTTCGCCCCTTCGCGCTTAGCGATTGCCTCATTTGGAATCAGGTCATAAGTAACACGGGCGTCGGCGTTTGAGACGATTACATCGGCCTTGTGCGTCGTGCCATCACCTAAAGAAATTCCGGTGGCCAACCCAGATCGCGTTGATATTTCACTGATACGGCTGCCGAAATGAAACCTCACCCCTAGTTCTTGGCAGCGGGCGTAGAGCGCATCTGCGAGCTTCCAAACGCCACCAGATACGTGCCAGACGCCGAATGCCTCTTCGACGTAAGGGGTAGCAAGTAAGGCTGCAGGTGCTTGTTTCGGGTCAGAACCTGAATATGTGGCGTAGCGAGTGGCTACTTGTTTTAGACGCTTGTCGTGAATGTTTGCTGTAATCGCGCCACTTAGCGTTTGCCAGGGTGCGATCGTCTTGATGGCTTTTGCCGATGTAGCGAGCTTTAGTAAGTCTCGATAAGAATCTATTGGTGACTGCAGCACGGGCTTGCGGGTTAAGTTCCAGATTTTGCCTCCGCGACTCGTTAGTGTCAGCCAGTCATCTTGAGCTTGATTGCCAAGTACTTTTCCGAATGCACTGGCAACTGACGTGGGGTCAGCACCTGGCACAGTTACGTCGGTTCCGTCAGCGAAGAAGTACTTAAAAGCCGGCTCGACTGGGGTTATCGCTAAATACTCATCAAGCGGGGCTCCAGTTGAGGTGAACAGTTCTCGCAGCACCGCGGGCAAGGTCACCAAGCTTGGCCCTAAGTCGAACGTGAAACCATCGCGCTGGTAACCACGAACTTTGCCGCCAGGCTTGTTACTTGTCTCAAAGACATCAACGAATGCACCTTTTGCTGCGAGGCGAGCAGCT
>VGAH01000122.1 GCA_016870945.1 Actinomycetota bacterium
TCAACGGCCACATGTGCAGGAATGTGGTGCACCTCGTGGTACTCAACGCCTAACCCGAGTGCCAAGCCCTTTGCAGCCGCTACCCCGACAACTAGCGCACCGGGTAAGCCTGGTTGCGATGTAACCGCGATGGCATCTACATCACTTAGTTTCACCCGAGCCTGCTCACAGGCATAAGAAATTGTGGGCATCATCGCCTCAAGGTGAGCCCTACTTGCGATCTCGGGCACCACCCCGCCAAATCGCTCGTGTTCAGAAACGCTGCTCGCCAGCGCTTCACCGAGCAAGGTCGTTCCTCTCACCAAGCCGATGCCCGTTTCATCACACGAAGTTTCAATTCCTAGAACAAGGGCGTCGCTTGTGTTCACTTAAAACCAAACTTCAATTTCGAAGTGACTTTCGCATCACAATGGTCTCTTCGTAACCTCGATAACAACCTTTGCGTCGGTTAATCTCACAAAAACCCGCTTTTTCGTAGAGACCAACAGCCGGGTAGTTGGTGCCACCCACGTCGAGCAGCATTTCGCTAGCTCCACGCTGCAAGGCTCGCGAAATCAAATGATCAAGCAAATGCTGCCCCAAACCGCAACGTTGATTCGCAGATTTGACTGCCAAAGTCTGGACGTCAGCTTGACGACCTGAGATTGCTACCCCGCCATAACCCACCACTTCGGTAGAGCCCTTGTCTTGATCCAAGACGAAGTACTCGCGAGCTTTAGGAATCTGTGAAATTTCTGACCAGAACGTTGCCAGCGACCAAGCAGTATCTGGGTAAAGCTCAAGCTCGACAGCTCGCACACTTGGCAGATGCCACCAACGCATTGGCTGAATGCGATAGCCGTCGACACCGGTCTTTGCGGCCGTCATTGGTTGATCGCAGCCCGCAGCGCTTTACCTCTTAAGTCAATCGGCTCACGAACATCGGCGGGGCGCAAATAAATGGGCACCGGCGGCAACAAGCCAGCCCCTCTCACTTGCTCACCTTGTTGTGCCCCTAAAAAGTATTCAACCAGTGCACTTGGGTTAGGCGAGACTGGTGGCACCCCGATGTCAATGGTTGCTACGACCTTGGCCTTGGGAGATTTCTGAATAATGTCATCTAGCGACGCAATTTCAGGGCCTGTAACCCGATCTAAGCCAACGTAGACACTAAATGCCGGCTCTCGTCTTCGAGCCTGCGTGATGGTTATTAGGTCATGCATTGAATCGAATTGACTGGCCAGAATATCGTGCGTGCAGACACCGTGTGCAGTTGCACCAACTGCTGCTGCGATGGCCTGAGCTGTCATAACACCCACTCGCAAACTTGTGTATGGCCCGGGCCCCACCGCGCAAACCACGTCACTAATGGACGAAAACTCCACACCAGTTTTGCGCATAACGTCTCTAATTAATGGGGCAAGCTCTTCGACTTGGCGGCCAGCCGCTGGGCGAGACTCGCTGGCTATCACCCCACTTACACCTGCAAGGGCCACCCCAGCGACTTGAGCTGAAGTGTCGATTGCCAAAACCAGGTCACCCAAATCATTGGTCAACATGAAAAGGCCACCAAATCTGTGCTCCATTTGTTCTCGCGCACTTCTGCCCCCGGGCCAGCCAGCTCGACTATGAAGTCGCGTGCTTCGCCCTCACCTGAGATTCGAATAGCAATCGTTGCGGGGTAGATCGGCGCGATCGCTTCACCCCACTCGACTACTATCACCGAATCACCCAGGGCAGCCTCGACGCCTAAGTCATCAACTTCTCCGTGGTTGGCCAATCGATAAGCATCAATATGCAATAGGCCGCACTTAGTACCCCGATAACTCTTAGCCAAAACGAATGTGGGGCTGGTTACCCGCCCGGTGACACCTAGGCCACTGGCCAAACCCTGGGCTAGAGCTGTCTTTCCTGCACCAAGATCACCCACGAGCAACACCACGTCACCTACTTCAGTTAGTGCACCGAGTGATTTACCTAGATCAAAAGTTTGAGCAGGTGAATTTGTACGAAGCCTTAGAGAAATTCTCGACCCGACCTCGGGCTTATGCGAGTCACAATCTCGTAAGCAATCGTTCCTGTTGCGCTGGCCCAGTCTTCGGCTGTTGGTTCACCAGCAGCCCCACTGCCAAACAAAACAGCTTCGTCACCAGCCTGAGCCGGCGCATCACCAATGTCGACAACGAATTGATCCATACAAACCCGCCCCGAAACAGTTCGTCTGGCACCTGCACACCACACGGGGCCTCGATTTGTTGCATTTCTAGGCACCCCGTCTGCGTACCCCATCGGCACGATTGCCACGTTTGC
>VGAH01000123.1 GCA_016870945.1 Actinomycetota bacterium
CCGAAACCAAACCCTTCGCGAACCGTTGGTTCACGTCTTAGCTAGAACCGCCTCTTTCATCGCAGGGATGACTTTCTGGCCATACGCAGCCAAAGTCGCGTCGTTGTCATCGTGCTGGAGATACAAGGCGAACTGATCAACACCGAGAGCACGTAGCTCTTCTAACCGCCGGATGTGCTCTTCAACGGAGCCGATGATGCAAAACCTGTCAACTATCTCGTCGGGGACGAAATTCGTATGGGTATTGCCTGCGCGTCCGTGCTCGTTGTAGTCATAGCCTTCGCGCCCTTTGATGTAGTCAGTCAAGGCCTTAGGCACCCCGCCGCCACCTTCGCCGTATCGAGAGACGATGTCTGCGACGTGATTGCCCACCATGCCGCCAAACCAACGAAGTTGATCACGAGCATGCGCGACGTCGTCTGTCACATAGGCCGGGGCAGCGACGCAGATATAGACGTCATCAGGGTTTCGCCCCACTGCCGCAGCGGCCTCTCGAACCGCATTGATCGTCCACTCGGCAATTTGAGTATCTGCTAACTGCAAAATAAAGCCGTCACCGACCTCGCCCGCAACAGCCAAAACCTTCGGGCCATAAGCCGCGACGAAAACTTCCGTTCGAGCGTCGTTGGCCCATGGCAAACGAATGTTGCTTCCTTTGTATTGAACGGCTCGCCCGTTGGTCATGTCTTTTAGCAATACAACAGATTCACGAAGCTCAGCCACACTCACCGGCTTGCCATTGGTCACCCGAACTGCTGAATCACCCCGACCTATGCCGATGACGGTGCGGTCGCCGTACATCTCATTTAGCGTGGCAAACACCGACGCGGTGACGGTGACATCGCGTGTTGCCGGGTTGGTAACCATGGGGCCAACCTTCACGCGACGGGTTTCGTCCAAGATTTTGCTGTAAATGACGTAGGGCTCTTCCCACAAGATGTGTGAATCGAAAGTCCACACGTAAGTGAAGCCATATGTCTCGGCTCGTCGAGCTAAGTCGATGACCCGACTTGCAGGCGGGGTGCACTGAAGTACTACACCGATGTCCAAGGCTCTACCCCTTTTCTTATTTCTTCGCGCTAGCGGTTCTGTGGGAACCCGAGATTTACGGTCGAGGTGGCAGGGTCAGGCCAGCGGCTGGTAACCACTTTTGGACGGGTAAAGAAGCGCACCCCGTCCGGGCCATACATGTGTAAGTCACCAAAGAGCGATGACTTCCAGCCACCGAACGAGTAGTACGCAACAGGCACCGGTATCGGCACATTCACACCAACCATGCCGACCTTGACCTCGCGCTGAAACTTTCTGGCAGCCCCGCCGTCTCTGGTGAATATCGCCGTGCCGTTACCGAACTGGTGATCGTTTATTAGGGCTAACCCCTCTTCATAGGTGTTAACCCGGACGACAGACAGCACGGGGCCAAAGATCTCGTCTTGATAGACGGCCATGTTCGGCTGAACGTGGTCTACCAGTGAGACACCTAAAAAGAAGCCTTTATCTTGAAATTCCTGATCGCGGCCATCGCGCACGATGACAGCGCCTTCTTTTCGAGCGACTTCTACGTAACTTGCAACCTTGTCGCAGTGCTCGCGAGTGATTAGCGGGCCCATCTCGCTATCTGGGTCACTGCCAGGGCCAACCACAATTTTGTCGAGGCGAGCATTGATCGCATCAACTAACGGGTCTGCTACTGCCCCCACCGCTACTACTACCGAGATCGCCATGCACCTCTCACCAGCTGAGCCATAAGCAGCACTGACAGAGGCGTCTGCTGCCATCTCTACGTCCGCATCAGGCAAGACCATCATGTGGTTCTTTGCGCCACCGAGTGCTTGAACGCGCTTACCGTTCTTGGTGCCGGTCTCGTATATATAGCGAGCAATCGGGGTTGACCCGACAAACGAAACGGCGGCAATGTCTGGGTGGGTCAACAACCGATCAACGGCAACTTTGTCGCCATGGACGATGTTGAAAACCCCAGGTGGCAACCCAGCGCGATTGAGTAAATCGGCAACGAACATCGAAGAGCTAGGGTCTTTTTCACTCGGCTTTAACACGAAGGTGTTGCCGCTGGCAATGGCGTTTGCGAGCATCCAAATCGGCACCATCGCTGGAAAGTTAAAGGGCGTGATGCCGGCAACTACCCCAAGTGGCTCGTATACCGAATAGACGTCTACGCCGGTGCTGGCTTGTTCTGAGTAGCTTCCTTTAAGTAGTTGTGGGATCCCACAAGCAAATTCGACGTTTTCAAGGGCTCTACTTATCTCACCC
>VGAH01000124.1 GCA_016870945.1 Actinomycetota bacterium
AAGCTGTCGCCGAATTATCGATATTTCGGTCGCGCCTGGCTAGTAATCAAGACCTAGTGATTAGAGACGGTGCGCAAAGGCTCGCGCAACTGGTCATGCGTGCGGCAAGTTCGAAGGTTGCCGCTTGAGTAAACGTCGAGTCCACATCATGGGTTTAGGTGGCGGGGCTATGTCTGGCATAGCTCGAGTTTTGAAAGCTCGTGGCGTTGACGTAGACGGGTGTGACACCAAAGACTCCAAACGTTTGGCTGCATTGCGCGCTTTTGGGGTCGAGGTTTATATCGGGCATGACCCTTCACACCTTGGTGGGGTTGATCAGTTGATCATTTCTACCGCCATACCCAGCTCTAACAAAGAACTAGTTGCTGCAAGATCTGCCGGGATCCCAGTGCTTACTCGGGCAGAAGCCTTGGTTGAGCTAACGGACGGGTATCGAACGATCGCCGTAACTGGCGCACACGGTAAGACCACGACGACGTCGATGGTGACGGTGGCTTTGCAGGCATGTGGTGCTGATCCTTCATTTGCAATCGGTAGTGAGTTATTTGCAAGCGGTGCCAACGCTCATCACGGAAGTGGCGACTGGTGGGTGGTCGAGGCCGACGAATCTGACGGTACGTTTTTGAAACTAAACCCTGAAGTCGGCATCGTTACCAACGTTGAAGCCGATCATTTAGATCACTGGCAGACGTTCGACGCCCTAAAGCTTGCTTATCGCGAGTTTGTTAGCGGCTTGGCCAAACGTGGCGGGTTGTTGGTTGCTTGCCAGGACGACGCCGAGTCGGCAGATTTAGCAACCTTTGCAAGGTCACTGGGCATGCGTGTCATTACCTACGGTGAATCCGAGGTGGCTGACGTTGTAATCAGCGATATCAAAAGTGGGCTCCCCGGGTGGTCAGCGACGCTTAGGTCGAAGATTGCGGGCTGCGCAAATTTGAAAGTTTCGGTTGGGGTTGCGGGTAAGCACAATTTGCTAAACGCGGTTGCGGCCTTGGTTGCAGTCAGCGAACAAGGTTTCGAAATGGGCCCAATTGTTAATGCACTAGCAGAGTTTCAAGGCACCAGACGACGCCTTGAGTATCGAGGTCGCGCGCGCGGGGTTCGCGTTTTTGATGATTACGCCCATCATCCGACCGAAATCGCTGCCACTCTTCGAGCGGCAAGAGATGTGGTTGGTGAGGGGCGCTTAGTGGTTGCCTTTCAAGCACATCATTTTTACCGAACGGCCATGTATTTGCGCGAATTTGGCGAGGCCTTGGGGTTGGCTGACGAGGTGGTGGTTTTAGAGGTGTTTGCACCAGGTGAGACCCCAATACCCGGGGTAAGTGGCACGACTTTGGCAGCCGGGGTTCCGCTGCCAAAAGATCAAGTCGTGTTTGAACCCTCGTGGTCGAAAGTTCCTCACCACCTAGCCAGTCGAGCAAGAAGCGGTGACGTGGTGATGACATTAGGTGCCGGCGACATTGGGCTTATGTGCGACGACATATTGATCGAGTTAGGCGCAGGCAAGTGACGCCGCAGGCTTTAGAAACGAGACACGTTCGTCGCAGGCAGGGTCAACTTGCAAGGCGCATGCAGGCAGGCGCCTTCGTGATGTTGGGGGTTGGGTTGGTAGTAGCCCTTGCTTGGGTCTTGCTGGCTTCGCCTTACCTTCGAATCGAGCGAGTAATCGTGCGGGGGGCAGAAGCCGTTCCAGTTAACTCAGTGGTCTTGGCCGCCGATGTCGAATTTGGCACGCCTCTGGCGCTGATTCGTCCGGCCGACTTAATCGAGCGCGTGAGCACTCTGGACCGAGTGGGCGAAGTTCAAATTGTGCGTGGCTGGCCTAAAGAATTAGTAATTGAAATAAAAGAGAGAAACCCGATAGCGGTTACGGTGATTGCGGGCCAAGTGCTGTTAGTCGATGATCAGGGGGTTGCCTACGCGGGCAAGATCACAGGTGCTGCCTTACCCCGGGTGCAGGCGCTAGATGACAGGGCAAGAAAAGCTGCCGTTGCAGTGACTTCTAAGTTGCCCGACTGGCTACAAGTTGATGTGGCGCAAAGCAGAGCCTCGACACCTGATGACGTCACTTTGGTGATGCGAGATGGGTCAGAAATCGTTTGGGGCGCGCCTGAAAGAGCCGACGAAAAAGTAGACGTTCTTAGAGTCTTGTTACGACTCCCGTCACCAATTTATGACGTCTCAGCCCCTGACGTACCCACAATCCGCAACACCGCACACGTGCCTGCCCCTACCAGTTAAGGCCGACGTACTTAG
>VGAH01000125.1 GCA_016870945.1 Actinomycetota bacterium
GTGGCGTGCAAAGCGGTAGTCGAGTTCAAGCCAGAAATACTTTTCGTGTCAATCGGTTTTGATATTTCAGCTACCGACCCACTCGGGGATTTCGCCGTCACACCTGAAGGCTTCACCCAAATCGGAGCGAAAATAGCGGCGCTCGGCCTACCTACCGTGATCGTGCAAGAGGGCGGCTACGACGTGAGCCGGTTGGGCGAGTACGCCTTGTGCTTCTTGCGACCGTTCGCGAACCGTTAGGGCCCCGTCCAGCTATCTTCTTTGCACCCGGCTTGGGCTTAGCAGCCAACGCCTCGGCAATCTGTCGCGACCTATTTGCCGCGCCAAACAAAACCTTGATCGCGACCCCCAAAAAGACGAGATTTAAAATCATT
The DNA here is from genome assembly GCA_016870945.1 of Actinomycetota bacterium. Lineage (GTDB taxonomy): Bacteria > Actinomycetota > Actinomycetes > S36-B12 > UBA5976 > VGAH01. The sequence goes on from VGAH01000125.1 coordinate 375, forward strand.
TGAATCATCGAAATTGCGCGCGAAGTCGTGTCAGTCGGTGCGATTTCGCCAAAGCCCACCGTCGAGAAAACCACCATCGAGTAATAGAGCGCAGTGAAATGATCAAGCGGCTGACTAAAAGCCTGCTCGTCTGACCCAGAAAGCATCACGTAGATACCGGCGAAGATCACCAAGAACAACATGCCCGTCAAGATCAAGGCCTCGATGGCCCGTATGAACGGGAAGTGACTTTTCGTTACCTCACGTAATTGCTTTGCAAAGAACAAAACGAAGACGACAGCGGCTAACGCAAACAGCAGATAAGGGACGATTAAGAAGACCTCGACGTCATCGGGCACTAAATACAGAATCGCGATGATTAACACGACGCCAAGCGCTGTGCGTGCGGTGAAAAATCCGACGGTGGCTAGCTTGCGTGGTGTCGAAAGATGCTCGATAGCATCAAATGGATTCACAGGGCTCGTGCTCAAATTGCGCTTTAGCATTTGCGAAATGGTAGTAAATGGTGCGTTATCAGCTTGTGTGCGAGACTTAAATGGTGAGAATTTCCCCAATTCGCGTAGTAGCGACATTGATTACAACTCTGTTCGTTGGCTTAACTGCAATGTCGCCTGGTGCTGCGAACACAACTTGGTCGGCCACCCAAGCGCTCGCTGATTTCACGGTGTTTCGACCAACCGATGCCATAGGCATGATGCCGGCCATCAAGACACCGTTGGACGCAAGTTTTTGCTCACCCAAAAAGTCAGCCGTGCGAGCCGTCTATGGCGTCAATGAACTTAAAGTTGACGGCAAAGCGATGTTTGTGGTCTTGCAAGACAACGCTGAGACCCCATGCTGGAACCCAGATGTGAAAGAGCAGAAGATCCAGGCTCGGCCTGAGATTCTCGGGCAAAGGGCAATCGTTCGTGGGGGGCCGTTAGAAGAATCGAAGAAGAACCCGTTCGAGCAGGTTCAGCTTTCTATCGAGCTACCGGGTGAGGGTAAGTACGCGAAAGTCAAGACGCGAATTCACATAACCGGTTTTAATGGCGTCACACAAGACGACCTCATCGCAATTGCGAGCAGCCTCAAACCCGTTTAGGCGGTTCTGGCAGGTAATCGCGGGCTGTTAGTTCTATCTTGAAGGCGTGAAAAGAATTTCGGCAGCCGTCGCGGTGGCTCTGCTAGCTGCGGTTGTTGGGGGTTGTGGGGCTAGCTCACCTGAGATAACGACGCAAGATGTCGAGAGATCGATCGTCAATTTCGGCAAGAAGAAAGAACGCAAACTCGGTGATTTGATCGTTACCAACGGTTATATCTTGGACGGAGCCCAACAGTTAGTTGGTCGCTTCGACATGACTGAAACTTTGACGGGCTTTGCCAATGAGCGTGAGGTTCGAACCAAGCAAGTTCAAATGAGTTGGGCAGATTCGGCCGACAGCTTGGTTTTGATCGGCACCCACGAGCACCCGCCAAATGCAGCGCCTATTGATGATGTCGCTGAATTCGTCGTGGTAGGCGGCACTGGGCGCTATGACGGGGTGCGCGGCAAAGCCGAGGTTCAGTTTGACGGTCAGTACTACCGCTGGAAGTTAAGCCTGCTCTAGTAGATCGGCCGCTATTTCTCTGATACGGCTTAAGCCCACGTACGCCTCTTCATAACTGGTAGTAAGCGGTGAGAAAGCAACGCGAATCGAATCTGGGTTTCTAAAATCAGCCAGCACTTTTTGCTTAATGCCTTCGCGAACTATCTCAGAAGCGCGCGGGTGGGTAAGTGCGAGGTGTCCACCGCGCTCATTTGCTGCGCGCGGTGTAGTGACACCAAAGCCAAGCGGGGCTAGCCATTCGTCAAAAAGTTCGA
>VGAH01000126.1 GCA_016870945.1 Actinomycetota bacterium
CTTGCCATCGCCCTCATCAACGATCTCAGCCTCAACGACGTCTTCATTGTTCGAACCAGTTGCACTTGCGCCAGAGTCTTCGCCAGCGCTTGCGCCAGCAGAGCCACCGGCAGCTTGCTGCTCTGCATACATGGCAGCGCCCAAAGCTTGTGTCGCCTCAGTCACTTTGCCAGCAGCCGCAGAGATCGCCTCTGGGTCTTCACCTTCGAGTGCTTTCTTAAGTTCGTTGACAGGGCCCTCGACATTTGAGCGGCCCTCTTCAGGGATCTTGCCTTCGTTCTCTTTCAAGAACTTCTCGGCTTGATACATCACCGATTCACCGTTGTTTCGCGCCTCTGCCACCGCACGACGCTTGCGGTCATCTTCGGCGTGTGACTCGGCGTCTTTCATCATGCGATCGATTTCTTCCTTGCTTAGGCCAGAGCCACCGGTGATCGTCATCGATTGCTCTTTGCCCGTTGCGGTGTCCTTAGCAGAAACGTGGACGATGCCGTTCGCGTCGATGTCAAAAGTGACTTCGATTTGCGGCACGCCACGTGGTGCCGGGGGCAAGCCCGTCAATTCAAAGGTGCCGAGCTTCTTGTTATACATCGCCATTTCACGCTCGCCTTGATAAACCTGCACGAGCACTGAGGGCTGGTTGTCATCAGCAGTCGTGAAGGTCTCTGAACGCTTCGTCGGAATAGTCGTGTTGCGCTCGATCAACTTCGTCATTACCCCACCCTTGGTCTCGATTCCCAAAGAAAGCGGTGTGACGTCAAGTAGCAATACGTCTTTGACTTCGCCTCTTAGCACACCGGCTTGCAGGGCAGCACCAACCGAAACCACTTCGTCCGGGTTGACGTTCTTACTCGCCTCTTTACCGGTTAGAGATTTCACAAGCTCGGTTACCTGAGGCATACGTGTTGAACCACCGACCAAGAGAACTTGGCTGATTTGTTCTTTCTTGATGCCAGCGTCTGCGATTACCTGCTCGACAGGTTTACGCGTTCGCTCTAACAGACTCGAAGTCATTTGCTCGAACTGTGCGCGCGAGATCGTGTCTTCAAGATGAATTGGGCCCTCATTTGAAGCAGTGATGTAGGGCAAGTTGATGGTGGCGTTTGCCGAGCTCGAGAGCTCGATCTTCGCCTTCTCGGCAGCTTCTTGTAAACGTTGCATGGCCATCTTGTCTTTCGAAAGATCAATGCCCGACTTGTTTTTGAAGTTGGTCACTAGGTAGTCAACGATGGCTTGATCCCAGTCGTCACCACCAAGTTTGTTATCGCCGGCGGTGGCCTTGACCTCGACGACACCCTCGCCGATTTCAAGTAGTGAAACGTCGAATGTTCCACCACCTAAGTCGTAAACCAAAATGAGTTGTTCTTTTTCGGCTTTGTCTAAGCCGTAAGCCAGAGCTGCAGCCGTTGGTTCATTGATGATGCGGAGCACGTTCAAGCCCGCGATTTCGCCAGCCTCTTTGGTGGCTTGTCGCTGGGCATCGTTGAAGTAAGCAGGCACGGTGATGACGGCGTCGCTAACTGATTCACCCAAGTAGGCCTCAGCGTCACGCTTTAGCTTCTGCAAAATTCTCGCGCTAATTTCTTGCGCGGTGTAAGGCTTGTCGTCGATCTCAATTTCCCAACCGGTGCCCATGTGGCGCTTTACCGATCGAATCGTGCGCTCAGGGTTGGTTACCGCCTGTCGCTTGGCGACCTCACCGACTAGCACCTCGCCGTTTTTGGCGAAAGCAACGATGGACGGGGTAGTGCGCGAACCCTCAGAGTTCGCAATGACGTTCGGCTCGCCGCCTTCAAGCACAGAAACCACCGAGTTGGTCGTTCCTAAATCGATTCCTACCGGGCGTGACATGGGTGTCCTTTCTTATTGACTAGAGATTTGCCGCTGAGAAAATCCTTTGGTTGCAAGGGGTGTAACTGCGATTACCGCCTTTTTATTCCCCTTTGGTCGGTCTTGGATGCCTTAGGTTACTCATGAGTAACTAAGCCACTTTCGGAGGGTCAAAACCCTATGGAGCCCCATCTCGCAGTTCGTCTGATTGCGACAGTTGCCGTCGTCAGCGTGCTCGGTTACTTCATCGTCAAGCGCAGTTGGTTCTTGATCAGGTCGGTGACAGCAGGTCAGGCAGTGCCAAACCCGATAGCGCACCTGCCCAAACGAGCTGAGACCGAAGTCGTGCAA
>VGAH01000127.1 GCA_016870945.1 Actinomycetota bacterium
CCCTGAAACGAAATCTTCTTACCCCGATCTGGGGTATTAGCCACCCAACCTGATGGGGTTAACGATGTCGGCGTAGGCAACCAATATCGAAATACCGATTAGCACTGCCACCACGCCATAGGCGAATGGCAATAGACGTGCCACATCGGCCGGCGCGGGGACGGGCTTTCCGCGCAGTCGCGCCCAACCCCGACGAACGGCTTCAAATAACGCACCCGCAATATGCCCACCGTCTAGCGGGGGTAGTGGAATCAAGTTAAAGATCGCCAGGGCAACGTTTAGACCCGCCAACAACACCAGCAAATCGATCACTCGCCACAAGACCGGTGTTTCAGATGCGGCGATTTCACCGCCAACTCTGGACGCACCGATTATTCCCACCAAACCTTCGGGGTCACGTTCTTCGCCCGCGGCTGCACGCGCAACGTCGGCAACTCGCGCAGGGAATGTCGCAACCGCTTCAAACATCGCACCTGTCATCGCACCCATGATCATCGGAACTTCCAACGGGCTTTGGCGTTGAAGCTTGATTGAGGGCGCTATACCGAGAAAGCCAGAGGTAACGGTTTCTCCAGATCTCGCATCCACACGTTCGACAGCAGCTAAGCGAACGAAGGCGTTGAACTCTTGGCCACCTCTTTGGTAGACCAGATCGATTCCACTGCCTGAATTAGCCGAGATCGCCTCGCTTAACGCTGGCCAATCAGGCGTTGGCACCCCGTCCAAAGAAATTATTTCGTCACCTTGCTGCAGGCCGATTAGTGCAGCCGGTGTCGCTTCACCGCCTGGGCCGCAATCGGTCGCATCAGATGGGGTGGCTGCGGCATTCGGTGTCGCAGTGCTCGCGCCGGCGGTTGGTACGCAAGCCACCACGTTTTCGATAACTGCAGTCGGACGGGGTATTCCGATTCCAACGAAGACAAGCAAGAGAATCACGGCCGCGAACAAGATGTTGGCGATTGGCCCACCGGCCATGACTACGATCTTTTTACCCGGTGGCAACCGATAGAAGGCGTGCGCCGCGTCGCCATCTTTGATTTCTTGAATGGTCTGCTCTCGGGCTTGCTGCACCACCCCAGCGAATGGCCCCTTGACTGGCGCAGCACCCGGTGGTGGCGGTGGCACCATGCCCATCAGCCGCACGTAGCCGCCTAGAGGTATCGCCTTTATGCCGTATTCGGTTCCGTTCTTCATGCGAGACCAAATCGTTGGGCCGAAACCGACCATGTACTGAAAGACCTTCACGCCAAATTTTTTGGCGGGCAACAGATGGCCTAATTCGTGAATAGCGATTGACACCAAGATGCCGACTACGAAGAAGGCGATTCCCACAGCACCCAAGGGCTAGCTACCTGCCTTTGCTATCAACGCTTCGGCACTTGACCTCGCGTCAAGATCTGCCTTTATGACATCATCTAACGTGAAAGTCGGTTTCGCACCTTGAGAAGTCTTTGTGCGGTTGCTAGCTACGGCTTGAGAAACCACTTTAGAAACGACTTCGACTATGTCGAGAAAGCGAAGACGCCCTTCTAAGAAGGCCGCGACTGCCGCTTCGTTGGCGCCATTTAGAACGGCCGGCGCTAAGCCACCTGCTTCGCCGGCCTCGCGAGCAAGTCGCAAGGCCTCAAAGACGCCCGTGTCGACCGGTTCAAAAACCCACTGCGCAGACCTAGACCAATCGATCGCAGGTGCTGCGTCAGGTAACCGGTTAGGCCACATCAGTGCATGCGCGATGGGCAAGCGCATATCGGGTGGGCTTGCTTGTGCAACCGTCGAGCCATCTATGAACTCAACCATCGAGTGCACAATCGATTGCGGGTGCACAACCACGTCCAGCTGATTCATGGGTAGACCAAAGAGCAAGTGGGCCTCAATAAGTTCTAACCCTTTGTTCATCAACGTTGCTGAGTTGATCGTGACCAGTGGGCCCATTTGCCAAGTCGGGTGTGCCAACGCGTCTTTTGGCGTGACGTTGCTCAGTTGCTCGCGCGTGTAGCCGCGAAACGGCCCCCCACTTGCAGTTAGCACCAGTTTGCGAACTTGTCCGATTTCACCTGCCCGCAGGCACTGTGCCAACGCAGAATGCTCGCTATCGACGGGAATTATTTGATCGACGCCAGCTAGTGGCATTACAACCGGTGCACCGA
>VGAH01000128.1 GCA_016870945.1 Actinomycetota bacterium
TTCGAAAGCGTTTCGTTCATGATTGCAAGAGGCTACCTAAGTGAACCTTGAGCGAAATCAGGCTTATCGCGTCTGCAGTCTGAGCGGACTCGTTGCTGCTGCGGCTAGCGACGAAGTTGCTGGGCTCGCCAGCGCGATGCGGGCCCAGGTTGATGCCATATATATGGAGCGTCGGTTTGATCGAAAGGCTGCGGCCGAGCTTTCGCTAAATCGCGGTGCTTGGGCCAGTGCGGCACTAGAGGGCGCGGAATACCCGTGGTCAGAGATGTCGTCGCTGGGTTCAGCCCGCGACGAGCCGTTGGTTGCGGTGGTGCGAGCCGCGATGCGGGCGACGACGGCTGCAGCAGGTGCGGTTGGCGATCGCGCACTCGGTGCTTTCGGGGTTCTCGCGCGAATCGCAAGTGCGGCTGGCGCTGGATTCGTGTCAGACGAAGACTTAGGCCGGCCTCGCATTGAATCTGTTGCACCCGACACAGCGCGCGCCGATGCCGATGACCCGTTAAATCTCGGTCTCGTGCCCGTGGCGACCGAATTGCCAGCTCGACTCGATGCGATAGCGAAACTCTGGGCAGCGCCGCGCGAAGTTTCAGCACTCGTGGTCGCTGGCGTGGTTCATGCTGAATTGGCACTTGCTCGTCCGTTTCAGTGGGGTAGCGGGCTGGTTGCTCGAGCGGTGCCTAGGTATTTGTTTGCATCTCGCGGGCTAGACCCCGCAGGGCTGGTGGCGCCCGAAATGTGTTTTTGGCGGGCAGGGCGCCCTAGTTATGTGCGCGCGCTGCACGCGTATCAAAATGGCGAGGTCGCTAGCTGGCTTGTTTGGTGGCTCGAGCAGTTTGAGAATGAAGGCGTAATTCCCAGCGCTTAGGTTTCCACATTTTCTTATTGGACGGGGTCATTCGCGCCTTAGGTAAGTGACGGTCTTCGTGGGGTTAACCACGTTGGCGACAACTGCGGTCGCGATGGTCACGATGCTTTTGATGAATGTTTCAGTTGCGAGAAATCTGGCAGAGACCGCAGCTGACCAAGCGGCATTGGCTGGCGCCGGTCGCGCCATAGCAGGGCCAACCGATGCCTGTGCCATTGCTGACGAGGTTGCACGCGCTCACCAGGCTCAGATGATTAGTTGTGAGGTGCGCGATTTGCATGTTTGGGTGCGCGTTCAGCGTCCGCTCGCACCGACCATTGCAACGTGGGTAAACCGACTTGGGGTCTCACCTGCGGTAGTTGAAGTTACGAGCCACGCCGAACAGCCGTTTCTTTCGATATAAACCAAATGACTATTAACCACAAGGTTTTTCTTGCAATGTGAAGTAGGTGATACCTGGTGAAAACCCACGCGGTGGCAGGGGCAAGTGCCATGCGTGCATAAACTCCCTCAAATCACAGGGGTAGCAGTGGTCACCGGAAGACCACTCCAGCCCCAAGCCCGCCACGAAAGGATCCATCTCTTTGTTTAGTGCCGCAGATACCGCCGCTCTCGCGTTGACTGAAGAAAACCGCGTCACCGTCATCGCAATTGGTGTCATCGCCGTAGTTGCTTTGTTGGTTGCGCTCGTGCTCGTACGCGAGGTGCTATCGGCTGGTCAAGGTTCGGCCAAGATGCGCGAAATCTCTGCCGCCGTGCAAGAAGGCGCGGCCGCCTATCTGAATAGACAGTTCAAGACCTTGGTGGTCTTTGGAATTCTCGCCTCAATTCTTTTGTGGGTCTTGCCGGCTAACACCACCAACGAGCGAGTTGGCCGTGCGATTTTCTTCGTAGTTGGCGCTTTGTTCTCAGGCTTGACGGGGTACCTCGGCATGTGGTTGGCAGTTCGTGCAAATACGCGCGTTGCAGCAGCGGCCCAAACATCTGGCGAGATTCCGGCAATGCGCATCGCGTTTCGCTCGGGCGGGGTGGCTGGCATGGTCACCGTCGGCTTAGGTCTCTTGGGTGCAGCGATAGTGGTTTTGGTGTACGCGGGTGAGGCACCGCGCGTGCTCGAAGGCTTTGGGTTTGGTGCTGCTCTTTTGGCGATGTTCATGCGGGTCGGTGGCGGAATCTTCACTAAGGCAGCTGACGTGGGTGCT
>VGAH01000129.1 GCA_016870945.1 Actinomycetota bacterium
AAGAACTTTCGGCTGCTTTCTCACGGCTTGAGGCACATAAGCCACACGCCTATGTGTTGCGAATGCACTCAGAGCATTTTTCTCAGGGGCATACCCATCACGCGATTGAAACTGTCGTCGCCCACACAAAGGCAGCTGTCTATGTAGCCGGGTGTGTGCCGACTATCGAGACTTTGAACAAGTTGATTCCGTTGGCACAGCATGGTCTGCGCGGTGCATTCATTGGTGACGAGGTCACTAAGGGTTATTACAACTACGCCGAAGCGGTAGCAGCCTTGCAAGCTCGCTTCGACATGTTCGAGTGGGGCCCGCCGCAGCCGTAAGGCCCGCCGAAGTTTCGGGCGATCTAGCTCGTTAGCCACCCGTCCAATATCTCTTCTATGACGCCCGGCTTAACGGGGCCAACGATGCGTGCGCCAATTTGGCCGTTTCGATCGATGATCAACGTGCTGGGCAAAGCATTTGGTGGCGCACCAGGTAGCGACGCTAAAAGTTTCGAGTCGGAATCAACCAACGAGGGAAAGTCAATACCGAATTTGGTCGCAAATTCTTTCGCGTCTTGAGGCTTGTCTTCGACATTTATGCCAAGCAGGCTTACCCCGTCACGCTGATAGTTTTTTTCAATATCAAGTAGTAGCGGCATCTCGTCTTCGCATGGGCCGCACCAAGAAGCCCACGTATTTACGATTACTACCTGGCCTAGCAGGTCGCTAAGTGCGAGTTCATCACCTTCGAGGGTGAGGCCTTTTAGGTCTGGCGCGGGTTCGCGTTCGTTTACATCGAATACTTTGACCTCGACTCTGGGGTCAGTGCTCGGCATCATCAAGTTCGGGGCGATTGCCTGGCTTGTTTCGCCGCCGCAGCCGGCAAGCGCCACTGCAACTGATACGAGCGCGGCCAGCCCAACCGCGACCCCCCGGCTCGGCCCTAAAACCATCGCACCATGCCAATCACCGCAGCGGTTGCATAGAAGACTTGCAATAACAAGATTCCTCTGTGCTTACCAAGCCTTGCCCATAGCCCGATACAAATCGCCGATATCAACAACAGCCCGAAGCCGATGAATTCCGCACCGATATTGAAGGCCACTAACAGCGAATATGCGATCGCGGTGACAACCCCGGCCCACTCAAGCACTTTCTCTTTGTTCATAAGATGCATTCTCTCGAATGGTTGAGCACCTCAGTAACCTATGCCTATGAAGTCACTCACTCGTTCAGCTTTGGCAATTTGTGCACTAGGTGTGGCCGCGGCGGCACTAGCCGGCTGTGCTCAGCAAGAACAAATTCAATTTAGCTCTCAGTTGACTTCGATCGAACGCGTTTTGAATCAAGTTGGCCCAGAAACCGAGAAAACTTACGGTTGGAACCGATTCACCGGCACTACCACAATCGCTGGCCAACCCGCAGAAGTCGAGATGTTAGGTAGTGTCGATTACAAATCTGGCGACGGTGAGTTCTTCGGCTTCATAACTGTGGTTGCCGCAGACGGTTCGCAATTGGGAATCCGCATGGACGGCCAAGCGAAGCTCAACACCAGCACAAACGACACGCGATTCGATGCCAAATTAGAAGTCATTGGCGGCACCGGCAAATGGGCTAACGCCAGCGGCAAGGGCGAGTTCACCGGCAATAGGCGAGGCGCACTTGGCAGCCCAGTTGAGATGAGCGTGGGGCTAGAGGTAAAGGAGTAAGCCCAGCCTCTACCAATTACCTGGTGATGGGTGCAACAATCTGGCCTACATTGGGCCAGCAACGTATGCCGAGCCCACGAATATGCGGGAGCGCATCTATATGAATCTCTTCGAATCGATTGCTTCGGGGTTCAGGCACTATGTGAATTTCAGAGGCCGTGCCCTTAGAAGTCAGTACTGGTGGTGGACGTTGTTCGTCTCAGTCGTCGCAATCGTCGCCAACGTGATTCAAAACGCGACCAACATCGACTGGCTGTTCGCCGTCGTGGCGTTGGCCTTGTTCTTGCCGGGTCTTTCAGTTGCGATTCGTCGTCTGCACGACACGAACCGTCGCGGCTGGTGGATCTTGATTGGTTTAATCCCGATCGTCGGT
>VGAH01000130.1 GCA_016870945.1 Actinomycetota bacterium
CTCGTCCAATAGATCTTCTGGCATCACCAGTGGTGGTAAGAACCTAACGACGTTGCCGTAGGTGCCAGCAGTAAGAACTAATACGCCTTCAGAGTGGCAGTTCTTGATGATGGCTTGAGTGGCGTCAACTTCGGCTTCGGTGGTTCCTGGCTTGACGATTTCTATCGCCATCATGGCGCCGCGCCCACGTACGTCGCCCACCATCGGGTACTTACTTGCGATTTCGTCGAGACGAGTGCGCATGATCTCGCCGATCTTCTCGGCACGCTTTGGCAAGTCGGTCTTTTGCATGAAATCGATTGCTGCCAAGGCAGCAGCGCTTGCAACCGGGTTACCGCCATACGTGCCGCCCATGCCACCGGTGTGAACTGAATCCAAGATCTCAGCCCGGCCGGTTATACCCGCAAGTGGCATGCCGCCGCCGATTCCTTTGGCGGTCGTAATCACGTCTGGCACCACACCCTCGTGTTCGCTAGCAAACCACTTGCCCGTTCGACCAAAGCCGGTTTGAATCTCATCTGCCACGAAGACGATGCCATTGGCTTTCGCAAAATCGGCCATGGCTTTGAAGAAGCCCGCAGCTGGCACGATGAACCCGCCCTCACCTTGAATCGGTTCGATCACTATGGCTGCCACTTGATTGGCACCAACTTCCTTTTCGATCCGCGAAATGGCTGCAGCGGCTGCTTCGGCGCCAGTTAGTCGGTCGTGAAACGGGTAAGAAGTGGGCACTCGGTACACCTCAGAGGCGAATGGCCCAAACCCCAACTTGTAAGGCATTGATTTCGCCGTCATAGCCATCGTCAGGTTGGTTCGTCCGTGATAAGCGTGCTCGACTACCACGATCGCTTGGCGCTTAGTGAAGTGCCTGGCTACTTTGATGGCGTTTTCGACCGCTTCGGCACCTGAGTTAAATAGCGCTGACTTCTTGGCGTGATCACCTGGGGTTAGCTCATTTAATTTCTCGCAAACTGCGACATACCCCTCGTACGGGGTCACCATGAAGCATGTGTGCGTGAAGTTCGCAGCCTGCTCTTGGAGTGCAGTGACAACCTCAGGGTTTGCGTTGCCCACGTTGGTGACAGCGATACCCGCACCCATGTCAATCAGCGAATTGCCGTCCACGTCGACGATGACACCGCGGTCAGCCGCTTGGGCATAAACAGGCCAAGTGCTACCGATTGCACTCGAAACAGCCGCTACTCGCCGTTCGTGCAGCGCTCTTGATTTAGGCCCAGGCAGTTCGGTAACCAGGCGACGCTCTTGGGGCAATTCGGGCTTGCTCACAAGATGACCCTAGAACACAAGTTTCATCTCGCGTGACACGATTCGGGTGATGAATCCGATTTCTGTAGTCATTTTGGGCGCGACCGGCTCGATCGGCTTGCAAGCGATTGATGTCATCCGCAGGTCAGAGGGGCGCCTTCGCCTGGTTGGCATAGGTGCCGGCACGAAGCGTTTACAAACTCTGCAACAGTTAGCGACTGAATTTGACGTTGAAGTTGTGGGTGTTGATGCACCTGAAAGTGACCCTGCGGCGATTGCGACGGGGCTTAGTTGGCCAGCTGGTGCGAAGGTTTTCATCGGGCCGAGCGCAAACGAACAACTCGCTGCGTATTCGTGTGATGTTGTGCTTAATGCCATCGCAGGCGCTGCAGGCTTGCGGGCCACCATCGCAGCATTAAAAACTGGTAACCGCCTAGCCCTAGCCAACAAAGAATCTCTGGTGATCGGTGCACCGGTTGTAATGCCACTAGCTGGCGTCGATCAAATGATTCCTGTTGATAGCGAGCATTCAGCGCTGGCACAGTGCTTGAGGGCAGGCGAGATCGGGCAAGTTCGCAAACTGGTGCTCACTGCAAGTGGGGGCCCGTTTCGCGGCTACACGCGCGAGCAACTGAGCAACGTCACGCCAAAAGATGCGTTGGCACACCCGACTTGGCAAATGGGCCCACTGGTCACGATCAACTCAGCAACGTTGATGAACAAAGGGTTAGAACTTATTGAGGCCCACTTGCTCTTTGGTCTACCCATGAATCAGCTGGAC
>VGAH01000131.1 GCA_016870945.1 Actinomycetota bacterium
TGCCACTCGGGGTGCTGACAACCGCGGTTACACCTCGGCCGATGCGAGCTGGGGTGTTGGGCATTACCCGAACCAGTCGAGTAATGGACGGGGCCACCTGCGCAATCTCGCCTGCGCCTACCCCTGCAGCCAGCGAGACAAATAGAGGCCTGGCTTGCGGCGGTGCGGCAGAAAGTTGGGCCTCAATTTCTTTAAGAAGTTCGCCAATTTGTTGTGGCTTGACGGCCAGCCAAATGGCGGTGTCTTGGTCTGAATCGGCGAGAGCGGCGGCCAAGTCAACGGCCTTAACTTGGTGGCTCTTTGCTACCCCTGCTGCGCGAGTGGGGTCTGCCTCAACAATCAAAACCTCATGCCCAGACTTCTTAGCCGCCGCAACCAAAACCTCGCCCATCACCCCGGCACCGATCACTACCTGCCGCCTAATCACTCCCCCACCTCGCCCTTGTTGTGGGTTCGCTTGGCTGAGCCTGAGTACTTGATGATGCAGTAGACGGCGCGGAATCCGTCGCGCCAATTGATTTTCTTGCCTTCGGCGTAGGTGCGCCCGGAATATGAGATACCAACCTCATATATGCGGGCGCCAAGGCCAGCCACCTTGGCAGTGATTTCAGGCTCGAAACCAAATCGGTCTTCTTCGATCACGATGCGGTCTAGCAAATCTCGCCGAAAGACCTTGTAGCAGGTCTCCATGTCGCTCATGTTGGTGTTCGTGGCCATGTTCGAAAGCCATGTCAAGAACCGATTGCCCACGCTGTGCCAATAGAACAGAACGCGCCTGGCCTCACCCGAAATGAACCTAGAGCCATAGACCACATCCGCCTTGCCCTCGTCCAAAGGAACCAACAATTTGGCTAGATCTGCTGGGTCATATTCCAAATCCGCGTCGTGCACGCCGACATAAGGCCCTGCTGCGGCAGCAAAGCCCGTTCGAAGGGCCGCGCCCTTACCTCGGTTCTTCTCGTGTGTGATGACCTGCACTTTTGGGTCTGAAACCGTTGCCAGCAAATCACCCGTTTCGTCCTTAGAGGCGTCGTTTACCACGATCACTTCTTTCACGAACGGCTGCGCGAGCACACGATTCAAGCTCTCAAGCACCGTGGCGGCCTCGTTGTAAGCAGGCACGACCACCGACAGCCGAGGGGTTTGGCTCATAAGTGCCGAGGCTAACTCACCAACACTTCACTCAAGTTGTGCCTAAACTCCGAGGGTGGCTGAAGTTTCCCTCGACTTCCCACGACAGTGGATCGAGTTCGAAGACCCCGATGACCCGAATCAAATCTTTCGTTGCGACCTCACCTGGCTCACCTCGAGGTGGCACTGCATCTATGGCCAAGGGTGCAAAGGCATAGAGCCAGGGCGCCCAAATGACGGCTGCTGCACGTTAGGCGCGCACTACAGCGACCGAGATGACGAAAGGCGAATCGCACAAGCTTCGAAACGTCTCACCCCAGATATTTGGCAGTTTGCAGCGGTAGGCAAAAAGAAAGGCATCAGCGCCCGAGATAGAGATGGGGCAAAGCAAACAAAAAGGGTGGACGGGGCGTGCATCTTCTTAAATCGCCCCGGTTTCAAAGGCGGGGCCGGCTGCGCGCTTCACATTCTTGCCCTGAAAGAAGGCGTATCGCCGGTAAAAACCAAACCAGATGTTTGTTGGCAGTTGCCAATTCGTCGTTGGTACGACAAGAGATCTTTTGACGACGGCACCAAGCGCCAAGTCGTAAACATAAGTGAATACGACCGCCGCGCTTGGGGCCCAGGCGGGCATGACTTGAACTGGTACTGCACGGGCAACCCCGCAGCCCACACAGCTAAAGACCCTGTCTATATATCGCAGCGAGACGAGCTGATCGAACTAATGGGCGAGAAGGCCTATCGAAAACTCGCCACCATGGCGGCAGCGCGAATCGAAGCACTCGACAGCGCAATTAGTCAGGTAAGAAAAAAAGCGGACAAACAAAAGCTTGCCAAAGCTTTAGCGGTGCACCCCGCAGACCCGAAGGTCTAAGACTCGGCGGAAGCCGCTTCTGC
>VGAH01000132.1 GCA_016870945.1 Actinomycetota bacterium
CATGGGTATCGCCTGGAACCAGTGCGATCAGTGCCGTGGGTAGGCCAACTTGTTCAAGGCCGCGACGCATTGAAGAAACCAAAGCGTGGTTGGTGCGCTTTGCAGACGAAGAACCACGAAGTAGGACGGCGTTGCCACTCTTTATACAAAGTGCGGCTGCATCAACGGTCACGTTGGGCCGAGCTTCATAGATCATGCCCACCACACCCAGAGGCACACGAATTTGCGTAATTTGTAACCCATTAGGTACCCGCCACCCACGAATCACTTCGCCAATCGGGTCATCAAGTGCTGCTACTGCAACAAGAGCCAACGCCAAAGATTCAATTCTTAGGAAATCAAGTGTTAGGCGATCAATTAGTGCAGCACTTGTGCCATTGGATTTCGCTTCTGCGACATCTTCGCGATTGGCCGACTCGATTTTGAGCGCATCTGCTCGAAGAGCATCGGCCATCGCCAAGAGGGCTTCGTCTTTCTTGGCCCGAGTCGCCAGTGACAGCTCGCGCGCGGCAACTTTCGCCTGCTCAGCTACTTCTAACACAGCCGCTCTTTCATCACCAACCATGCACTAAGCCTAAAGAACCGCTGACGCGAGGTTCAGGGTTTTGCGGGGGTGAGAAGGACTAGGTCGTCGCGGTGAACTAATTCGCGACCAAACGCCTCACCGTGTGCTGCCGATAGCTCGCCCGTCTTTCGCCCCAAGAGCAAGGGTAATTCGGCTGAATCAAATGCCACCAAGCCTCTGGCAAATGCCACCCCGTCAGCCCCGATCAAGTCAACTGCGTCGCCGGCTAGGAACTCACCATCTGCACTAGTAACCCCAGCTGGCAACAGTGAAGCTTGTCGTTCGCGAACGGCCGCCTCAGCGCCAGCGTCTAAGAACAACCGGCCTCTAGAAGTAGTGGCGTGCGCTAACCACATTTGTCGGTCGCTCTTGGATTTTGCTTGTGGCACGAACACAGTGCCAACTTCATCGCCGGCCAGGGCGCGGTCAGCTGACTCAGCTTTTGCAATGACGACTGGCAAGCCAGCCGATGATGCAATCGACGCCGCCTCTACTTTGCTAGCCATTCCCCCGACACCAACGCCATCTCGGGCCGGCGGAGCCAATTCGACCTCAGCAAGTCGACCGAAATCTGAAACTTCAGCAATTAGTTGAGCGCCAGTCGCAGAGGGTGCTCGGTCATAAAGGCCTTCAACATCAGATAACAACACCAGAGCATCGGCATCGACTAGCTGACAAACCACAGCGGCCAGCCGATCGTTGTCGCCAAATCGAATCTCTTCGGTAGCAACAGTGTCATTTTCGTTCACTATAGGTATGACACCCATGTCCATCAATTTCGCCAAAGTCTGTCTTGAGTTGTTGTAGTGAGCTCGACGAACCATGTTGTCTGCCGTTAAAAGCACTTGCGCAACCTTGATGCCGTGCTCGGCAAAGCGCACTTGATATTCGCGAATCAATAGCCCTTGGCCGATGCTGGCTAGAGCCTGCTGGGTGGCAAGGTCAAGCTGCCTCTTTGGCCAGCCCATAGAGCCACGCCCAGCAGCAATTGCACCTGACGTAACCAAGACGATTTCGCGACCTGAATTAATCGCTCCAACTACGGCCGCAACTAACAGTTCTATTGCTTCTAAATCTAAAAGTCCGTCTGGGGTAGTAAGCGAAGACGAACCGATCTTGACCACGACGCGCTTCGCATCAGCAATCGCTTTTCTCGTTGACATCGCCCTAGCCCTTACTAAGCGTCTGCATATTTGCTAGGAACCCATTCAAATGCGATTTGGGCCTTTCCTGAACCCACTATTACATCGTCGCCTGCTTTAGCCCCCGCAGCAACCAGCGCATCTTCAACACCCATCCGAGCTAGTCGATCGGTTAGGTACTTGACTGCTTCGTCGTTAGCGAAGTTGGTTTGCTGCGCCCAACGTTCTGGCTGTGAACCCACGACACGAAACGCCTCACCGGCTTTTTCAATCTGAAAAGCA
>VGAH01000133.1 GCA_016870945.1 Actinomycetota bacterium
AAGCGACGCCGTCTATTGCAATAACCGGAGTGCCCAGATCGTCACCAACCAACTTCAAAGCCTCTGCTGTCGAGTCACGCAACTTCTGATCAAAAGTTATGTCATCTGCTGCACTTAGGAGTTCTGCTGACAAACCGGCTTCGTTCAATGCTTCAGCAATAACCGCCTTTTCGATTTCGCGCTTTCCGGGGTGAAGTCGGGTGCCCATGGCGGTGTAAAGCGGCAAAACACTCGCGTCACCGGCTGCTTGCTGTGCGGCACAAACGACGCGACCGAACATCCAGCCATTAGCCGTAGCGCTTCGGTATTGCTCGGGAATGTCGCGGCCCTCGTTTAGAACCGACAAACTGAAAATGTGCCATTCGACTTCGACATCGCGAACTTTCTCGACCTCGAGCATCCAGCGAGACGTCATCCAAGCCCAGGGGCAGATCGGGTCAAACCAAAACTGCGCGATTTGCTTCACGCGCAAAGTCTGGGGTTCGCATCTTTAGTTAGCAAGCCGAGGCCGAGGTGGGCACAATGCCCTGATGTCTGATGCGTCCTTGAACATCACCCAAGCTGAAGCTGCAGCCAGAGCACGCCTAGTTGAGCCAATCAGCCTGGCGGTGGAGCTCGATGTAAGCGATCAGACGACTCAGACCTTCTTGAGTAAGACGACGCTCAAGTTCAACGTGACTGAGCCAGGTGCATCAACGTGGGTCGATCTAATTGCTGGGAAGGTTCTGAGCGTTCGCATCAACGGCGTAGAAAAGGATGTTGCCGACGTAGTTCGCGGGGCACGACTTAACTTAGACGGCCTCGAATCTAATATGACGGTCGAAGTCGAAGCAAATTGCAACTATATGAACACCGGTGAAGGGTTACACCGCTTCAAAGACCCCGCCGACGATGAGATTTATCTTTATAGCCAATTCGAAGTCTCCGACGCTCGGCGAGTATTTGCTTGTTTCGAACAACCAGAAATCAAATTTCCTTTCGCTCTCACCGTGACTGCACCTGCCAATTGGCAAGTGTTTAGTAACGCGATTGCTACCACCGAAGTGGACGGGGGTCGCGCGGTTTGGAGGTTTGCTCAGACCCCGTCCTTGCCCACTTACGTCATGGCCTTAGTAGCCGGGCCATACGTTGGCACCACTGACGCTTACCTAGGTGCGGCAGGTGAGATTCCGCTTGGGGTTTACGCGCGCAAATCCATGAGCCAATTTCTTGACGCGGACGAAATTTTGGAAGTCACCAAACAAGGTTTTGCTTGGTTTGAGTCGAAGTTCGACTACCCCTACCCGTTTACAAAGTATGACCAAGTGTTCGTGCCCGAATTCAACGCGGGTGCTATGGAAAACGCCGGGTGCGTGACATTTCGCGATGACCTGATCTTTCGATCGCGCGTTACGCGTGCGGCCTACGAAACTCGCGCCAACACGATCTTGCACGAAATGGCCCACATGTGGTTTGGCGACTTAGTAACGATGCAATGGTGGAACGACTTGTGGCTTAATGAGTCTTTTGCTGAGTGGGCTGCGCATTGGGCGAGCGTTGGCGCTACCAAGTATGACGACGCGTGGACTTTGTTTCACATCCAGCGCAAGGCATGGGCTTATCGACAAGACCAGTTGCCCTCAACTCACCCGATTGCTGCGCAAATGCCTGATCTTGATTCGGTGTATCAAAACTTTGATGGCATTACCTACGCCAAAGGCGCCTCGGCTTTGCGACAACTGGTTGCTTATGTCGGTGAAGAGAACTTTGTGGCGGGCGCGCGTGCCTATTTCAAGAAACACGAGTGGGGCAACACGACTCTGCCAGATTTGTTGAAGCCTTTAGAAGAGGCATCGGGTCGGGATTTGTCTGCTTGGTCTAAGTCTTGGCTTGAGACTTCTGGTGTGACGCTGCTTAGACCGAAATTCGAGTTGAATGCGGACGGGGGCTACGCAAGTTTTGCGATTGAGCAACTGCCACCTGCATCG
>VGAH01000134.1 GCA_016870945.1 Actinomycetota bacterium
GTAGCGCTCATCGCCTGGGTTACAGACCAATGCGACACACGAGGCTAAGAGCTCTGGCCTAGTCGTTTCAATGATCAATTCCTGCTCGGTTGGTGAACCGAACGCGATCCGGTGGTAAGCGCTAGGTCGCTCTCGATCTTCTAACTCGGCTTGGGCAACGGCTGTTTGAAACGTTACGTCCCAAAGTGTTGGCGCCTCGATCTGATATGCCTCACCGCGTTTGAGATTCTCGAGAAATGCAAACTGTGAAACTTGGCGCGCCTCATCGGTAATGGTTTGGTAGGTGAAAGACCAATCAATAGAAAGTCCAAGACGCTTAAACAGGTCTTCGAACGCTTTTTCGTCAATTTGCGTAAGGGTTTGACAAAGTTCGACGAAGTTCGGCCGCGATATGGGCACCGGTTTTTCAGGTGGGTTCTCGGGTGCCTTGAAGCTGGCATCAAATGGCAACTTCGGGTCGCAACGCACGCCGTAGTAGTTCTGCACTCGGCGCTCTGTGGGCAGGCCGTTGTCGTCCCAGCCCATCGGGTAGAACACGTTGCGCCCGCGCATTCGCTGAAATCGCGCGATGCAATCGGTATGGGTGTAGCTAAAGACGTGGCCGACGTGCAACGAGCCACTGACGGTGGGCGGGGGAGTATCAATCGAGAAGACCGATTGGCGAGAGCTTTGCAAATCGAATGCATATACATGGTGGTCTTCCCACCAATGAACCCAGCGTGATTCCAGGCCGTCGAGAGTTGGTTTTTCCGGGGCCTTGCTCACTTGCGCATTCTAGGAAGATTGCACAGTGACTTCAGTTAGATCGAGTGATGCGAGCGCGCGACTAAACCTTGCTTTAACCGAACTAACTTCCAAAGCGCCCGAGCACCGAGTGAACCCCAGTTTGGAATCGTTCAAGCAGCTGCTAAACGTCATGGGCGACCCACAGCTTGGTGTGCCGACCATCATCGTTGGTGGCACCAACGGCAAGACCAGCACGGCTAGAGCCATTGCCACATTGGGCCAGACGTTGGGTTACCTAACGGGGCTTTTCACGAGCCCACACCTGTTCGACGTGCGCGAGCGAATTTTGGTTGATTCGAAAATGATCCCCCCGATGCGTCTTGCCGATTCATTAGAACGCATAGACGCCTATGCCGATCTTCTGCCGCCCGGCGTTGATCGACCAACTTATTTTGAGACTTTGACGGCGGCCGCCTTCGAGATATTTGCCGACGAGCCAGTTGACCTTTCTGTGCTCGAAGTAGGGATGGGTGGCAAGTGGGACGCGACAAACGTGACAACACCGTTGGCGGCATGCTTGATGCCGATATCCCTTGACCACATGGAATATCTCGGCGATACGGTCGAAAAAATCGCAACCGATAAGGCGCAAATCATTCGGCCTAGTTCTATTGCGGTTTCAGCGTCACAGCTGCCTTCAGTCATCGAGGTCATTGCTAATCGCTGCAAAGAATTAGCGTGCGTGCTATTACAAGAGGGTCGCGATTTTGAGGTGACTAATTGGCGCCCCGCAGTCGGTGGGCAAATTTTCGATTTACGAACCCCGTTAACGCAATACCGCGAGCTTTTCTTGCCGATGTTTGGTGCCCACCAAGCCACAAATGTGGCAGTTGCAGTGACAGCGCTAAGCGTCGCCTTGCGAGCCGATGAGGCCCCTTCGCAATCGCAAGTCGAAGACGCTTTGGCACAAACTTCATCGCCGGGTCGCCTAGAGGTTTTATCTCGCGATCCTTTGGTGATCGTGGATGCCTGCCACAACCCAGGTGGTGCTGAAGTCACAGTTCGTGCCCTGCGTGAGAATTTTCTAGACCATGAATTTGTTCTTGTTTTTGCCGTAATGAAAGACAAAGACGCTCTCGCGATCCTTGAGCACTTGACTTCAGTTTCAACTTGTTTGGTGGTTACCTCGACTAATTCGCCACGCTCAGAATCGATTGATGAATTGAA
>VGAH01000135.1 GCA_016870945.1 Actinomycetota bacterium
TGCCGGTGCGAACCGTGGGGCCCTGCAAATCGGCCAAAACACCAACAGGGGCCTGAAGCTCTTGGGCCAACGCCCTGACGTGCTTGACGGCTTGCTCGTGTTCATCACGATCACCATGCGAGAGATTGACCCGGACGACGTTGGTGCCGGCCTGAATCAACTGCCTTATGGCCTCTGGCGACCGTGTTGCCGGGCCAAGTGTTGCAACGATCTTGGCACGACGCATATTGACAATCTTACTTCAAACTAAACGACTAACGACCTCGATTGCGCCGAAATCGGAATGGGTAACTCTGTCGTGCCTCGAAAGAAGTTGTCTACGTGAGCAGCAGCTGAACGTCCTTCGGCTATCGCCCAAACAATCAGTGACTGACCACGCCCAGCATCACCACAGACGAAGACCCCATCGACGTTGGTCTGGTACGCCTCATCGCGCACTACATTGCCGCGCTCATCGAGGCTCACGCCCAATTGCTCTATCAAGGGCGAGCCCTCGGGGCCGGTAAAGCCCAATGCCAGCAACACCATGTCGGCTTTGAGTTCACGTTCGGTTCCTGGCAGCTCTTGAAGTCGTCCGTCTTTGATTTCGACTTCTACCAGGGTGAGACCACGAACACGACCTGACTCATCTTTCAAGAATTCACGCGTACTCACCGAGAAGATGCGCTCGCCACCTTCTTCATGGGCACTAGACGTGCGGTAAACCATCGGGTAAGTGGGCCAAGGCTGACTGATTGGTCGTTCTTTTGGCGGGGTAGGCAGAATTTCGAGTTGAGCAACGCTGCGAGCACCCTGCCTGTGCACTGTTCCTAGACAGTCGGCCCCCGTGTCACCACCGCCCAAGATGACGACATCGCAATCTTTTGCAGAGATCGGGGGCTTATCAAGGTCACCTTGGGTGAATCGATTACTAGCGGGCAGAAATTCCATGGCCTGATAAATACCCGCACTTTCGCGGCCAGGTATCGGTAAATCGCGCCACTGAGTTGCGCCTTGAGCCAGTACTACAGCGTCGTATCTCTGGCGAAGCTCAGCCGCACTGACGTCAACCCCGACATCGACGCCGGTGCGAAACTTCACACCTTCAGCTTGCATTTGAGCCAAGCGCCTATCAAGTACGGATTTCTCCATCTTGAACTCAGGTATTCCATAGCGCAGCAGACCACCTGGTTTGTCAGCGCGCTCATAAACGGCAACTGTGTGCCCTGCACGAGCAAGTTGTTGAGCACAAGCCAACCCTGCCGGGCCTGACCCAACGACGGCCACTGTTTTGCCCGTTAGATACGGCGCAGGTTGCGGGCTTACCCAGCCCTCTTGCCAGGCTCTGTCTGCAATCGAAGATTCCACAAATTTGATGGCAACTGGTTCGCCAATCAAGCCCACGACACAAGCCGTCTCACACGGTGCCGGGCACAGCCTGCCCGTGAATTCGGGGAAGTTGTTCGTGGCGTGTAGCCGTTCTGACGCTTCTCGCCAATCATCGGAATAGACCAGGCTGTTCCAGTCGGGAATGAAATTCCCTAGCGGGCAACCTTGATGGCAGAAAGGTATGCCGCAGTCCATGCATCGACCAGCCTGAGAGCGAACGTCTCTCGGATCAGTCTCTTGATAGACCTCACGCCAATCTTGCAAACGAACTGAAACTGGTCGACGTTCGGTGATCTTGCGCGGGGTGTTAAGAAATCCTCGAGGGTCACCCACTGGTAGCCGCCATGATTGCTGCCACTACGTCATCACCGTTCGCCTCTGCCATGGCCTTGGCCTTAAGAACTCGCTCGTAGTCTTTAGGGAAGACCTTGGTGAAACGAGACTGCGCCTGTTGCCAATCGTCTAGTAACGATTTGGCCAAAGATGAGCCGGTTTCTTCTAAGTGGCGCACGATCAATTTGTGAATG
>VGAH01000136.1 GCA_016870945.1 Actinomycetota bacterium
CTCCAACTGGCCTTCTCGGTACTCGACCTCTTTGACGTCTTCTAATTCGGTCGAAAGCCCCGGCACTCGCCGCAGCGAACTTCGAGATTCTTTCTCGAAATCAGAAACAATCGTCAAGAGTTAGCAATCACCCAATCAGGCTCGAATTCGCCTTGACTGGTAAGCACGGCCGGCCCGATTAGTGCCAGATTTCCTCCGGCTTCGACTCTTACTTCAAGTTCACCACCGGGCACCAAAATCTGAAATGTTGCGGGCCTTTCAGTAACACTTAAATACCTAGCCAAGAACGCGCCGACGGCACAAGCCCCGGTGCCACAAGATTGCGTAAGGCCCGAGCCTCTTTCATAGATCACCATCCGGGCACTGCGAGGTCCGGTTATTTGGACGAATTCGACGTTGGCGCCCTCTGGAAAAGAATCACGAGGCCCCAATTTCGGTGGTGAATCGACCTGTTCGAACTTTGAACATTCTTGGACGAGGGCTACCGCGTGAGGGTTTGGTGCGCTGACTTTAGTTGCCTCAAGATTCTCACCTAACGCTTCGACGTTTACTGTTTCACCAAGCTCGGCCCTACCCATCTGAACTTCAAAGCGGTCTTGGCCAACGGCGTCGACTCGCACGTTGCCTGCGGGGGTAAGTACTTGCCACGAATTCCCCTTAGCCCAACCAATTTCGATGGCGTATCGAACTAAGACACGAATGCCATTTCCACACATTTCAGCAGCTGAGCCATCAGCATTTCTGTAAGCCATGACGAGATCAACACCTTGTTTTCGCTCGTCGTCAGTTGGCCTGCGTAATACCAGCACCCCGTCAGCACCAAACTCGCCGTTTCGATCACAAAGTGTCTTTGCCAAGCGAGGTGTCAATTGAAAATCACCGGTGTGATCAGCGATTAGTACGAAATCGTTGCCTGTGCCGTGACCGGTCGCAAACTTGACTTTGCTCAACCTGCCCATAGTTTCAAAACGCGGCCCACGAGCACTTCTAAAGGTTCGTTGGCATCAAGCCAAACAATTTGGCGATCACGCCCAAACCAAGATTCCTGACGCCTGGCAAATTTCTTTGTGGCGCTGACTGTCTCGGCTACAGCTGTCGGTAAGTCGTAATCGCCGGCAAGGTGTCGAAGTAGTTGCTGATAGCCCAAGGCTTGAGCTGCCGTTCTGGTATCAGCCAAACCTTCTGCGCGAAGGCGAGAAACCTCATCAAGAAACCCCGCCTTCATCATTTCGACGACACGGGTTGCTACTCGATCATCTAAGTCAGCCCGACTAGTTCTTAGACCCACTCGAACATCAACATAGACACTTTTCTCGCGAGATAGTTGCGCGTTAAACGGATTACCCGTGAGTTGGACGACCTCTAGCGCGCGAACGATCCGCCGTCCGTTTTGAGGGTCAATCACACTTGCGGCCAGCGGGTCAACTTCACTTAGCCGTTCGTGCATCTTGGCCGAACCAACTTGGGCTAGGTCGTCTTCTAAAGCTTGACGCAGCTCGCGATCAGTGCCAGGAAACTCCAACGGCTCGAGCACAGCTTTCACATACAGCCCAGAGCCACCGACCAAAATCGGCACGCGACCTCGCGACCGAATCTCTGCGACGACCTCTCGCGCCCTGCGTTGATAAACCGCAACACTGGCCTCGTCAGTAATCTTTAGTTCATCTAGCAAGTGGTGGGCAACCATGCTCCGCTGCCTAGGCGTCGGTTTGCCAGTGCCGATGTCCATGCCGCGGTAAAGGGCCATGGCGTCTGCGTTTACGACTTCACCATCTAGTTCAAGGGCCAAAGCCACACCGAGGGCCGACTTGCCCATAGCCGTGGGGCCAACTACTGCCAGAACTTCA
>VGAH01000137.1 GCA_016870945.1 Actinomycetota bacterium
TAGTCTGCCTAGCATTGGCGCCATGTTGGTTAAAGACTTAGCCGCCACGATTTCTGCCGAACTTAAATCGGCAGCAGCGGCAGGCCAGCTCAGCGATTTACCCTCGACTTTCGAGGTGACGATCGAGCGGCCTAAGAATCGTGATCACGGCGACTATTCGTCGAACATCGCAATGGTGTTGGCCAAGCAGTTGCAGACAAGCCCTCGTGAACTGGCCCAGCTACTCGCAAACCGACTCGAAGGCTTACCTGGAATAAGCGAAGTGAGTGTCGCTGGGCCTGGTTTCTTAAACATCTCAGTCGAGGCGCAAGCCCAAGGTGAATTGGCAAAGAAGATTGTCGAGACGGCTGAGACCTATGGGCGCAACGACGCACTCGTGGGCCAACGCATAAACGTCGAGTTCATTAGCGCCAACCCAACGGGACCCCTTCACCTTGGACACACCAGGTGGGCGGCACTCGGCGATGCAATCTGCCGAGTCTTAAGAGCCAGCGGGGCAGAGGTCGCCAGCGAGTTCTACGTCAATGACCGCGGGCTACAAGTTGAGAACTTTGGTAAATCACTTCTTGCGGCAGCCAATGGCCAGCCCATTCCAGAAGATGGCTACCACGGCGCTTATGTAATGGACATCGCCGCGAAAATTCGCGCTGATAACCCGGGGCTTACTCATTTAAGTGTGGAAGAGCAGTTAGCCGAATATGCAGAACAAGGCATCACGCGCCAGCGAGAAGAGCAAGAGCAAACCCTCGCCATTTTTCGAACGACTTTCGATCGCTGGGTTTCAGAGCGCTCGCTTCATGATTCCGGAAAAGTGGACGAGGCCCTTACTCGCCTGCGAGATCGCGGGGTCATTCACGAAAAAGACGGTGCTACTTGGCTTCGCACCACTGACTTCGGTGATGACAAAGACCGTGTGCTGCGTAAATCAGATGGCGAGTTCACCTACTTCACCTCGGACACGGCCTATTACCTAGACAAGCGTGGGCGAGGTTTTGACAAAGTCATCTATCTACTAGGCGCAGATCACCACGGCTACATAGGCCGCCTGAGAGCCCTGGCCGCTTGCTTTGGCGACGACCCGGACTTGAGTTTGCAAGTGCTGATCGGCCAGCTTGTAAAAATCGTGCGCGGCAACGAAGAGGTAAAGCTCTCAAAGCGCTCAGGCACCATGGTCACTTTGGCCGAGTTAGTAGAAGAAGTTGGCGTAGATGCAGCCCGTTACGCACTGATTCGTTCCCCAGCCGATTCTTCAATGACGCTAGATCTTGAGTTGCTGGTCAAGCACACGAATGACAATCCAGTGTTTTATGTTCAGTACGCCCACGCGCGAATCGCCTCGGTGTTACGCATTGCCAACGAACGCGGAATCAATTGGCGAGAAAGCGAATTTGACCCCAGCTTGTTGGCCTCAGAACCAGAACGTGGCTTGCTTGGCGTGTTAGAGCAGTTCCCTTCGGTAGTCGCGACAGCAGCTGAGCTGCGCGAACCGCACCGAGTTGCGCGCTATCTAGAAACACTGGCAGGCGCCTACCACCGTTTCTATGACAACTGCCGAGTGTTACCAGGCGCAGACGAGCCAACCACACCCACTAACGTGGCACGGCTTTGGCTCTGTGCGGCAGCTCGCCAAACATTGGCTAACGGACTTGAACTTTGCGGGGTAAGTGCGCCCGAAAAGATGTAACGCCTAGATGAACCGGCTTGCCCCCGTCCTCTTTTTGCAGGCATCAAACTTCTTGTCCTCGCTAGCGAATTCGATGGTGCTGCTCTTGATTCCGTGGTTGGTGCTCACCAATCGCGATTCGCCGGCAGAAGCTGGTCTGGTTAT
>VGAH01000138.1 GCA_016870945.1 Actinomycetota bacterium
TGCGGTATTGCCGGCACTACCACCGCCTTGAGAGGTAACCACACCCCTGGTATCGCTGCCGATTCGTAACTGTTCGTGAAGTTCGACGGTGACATCAATCATCGCGTCGCCAAAAACCAAGATTCTTGAGGCTGGGCTAGCACTCACGACTACGACTTCAAATATCGGACGGGGCCGCCAGAGAGCTTGCGATCTCAGCGGCTAGTCGGGCGTTGCCTTTAACGATTTCGACGTTGACGTGAAG
Source organism: Actinomycetota bacterium (assembly GCA_016870945.1). Classification (GTDB taxonomy): domain Bacteria; phylum Actinomycetota; class Actinomycetes; order S36-B12; family UBA5976; genus VGAH01. The sequence continues at coordinate 245 of VGAH01000138.1, forward strand.
GCTTTGGCCAGCGCTGTTGGTGTGAAAATATTCCAACAAAAAAGGCGTGATTGCTTTACCACTTACGTCATTTGCATTAGCCGCTGCGAGGGCCTGCTTAAGAAGTTCATCGTGCAGGCTCGGGTCAAGTTGCGCCGAAGGCTTAATCGAATTCGCGACTACTAGGGCTGAGCTGACACCAATCTCGCGTTGTTGCCTAAAAACTTGCGCTACCTCATGAGCGCTTTCGCATCGCCACTCGAGGCGAAACTCAGTAGTACTCAAATAAAACCCTGGAAAGAAATCTGTCTGATAACCAACTAAGCCGATTCCAAGAGACTCCATACGTTCAAGCGTGGCTGCGACATCTAAAATCGATTTGACACCCGATGAAACGACGACAATCGGGGTTGCTGCCAAAGTCGTTAAATCGTTGGATTCGTCAAAACTCTCTTGATAGCCACGATGCACCCCACCTAACCCGCCGGTGGCGAAACATTTGATCCCCACCGCGTGTGCGATAAAGGCAGTTGAGGCGACAGTGGTTGCGCCAGGCACGCCAAAAACCTTTGCCATTGCTAAATCGCGGGGTGCAAGTTTGCGTACGTCTGGTGAGTTCGCCAATTGCGCCAACTTGTTTGCTGAGACCCCGACATGTGGCACACCGCCCACCACGGCGATTGTCGCTGGAACCACGCCAGCCTCACGCACGATCGCCTCAAGTTCTTGGGCAACTTCTAGATTTCTAGGTGAGGGCAAACCGTGCACGATAAGCGTTGATTCCAGCGCAACCACTGGGTCACCCAGCCTGATGGCGTGGGCAACTTCTTCGGCAATAACCCAGTTGCTCGTTTTCGACATCTAGCTAAACGCCCCTCGGGACGCTAGCTCTTGCAGAGCGTGAAAACGGTGACTTAGTGAATCCTTAAGTTCTTCTGACATCTGGGCAGTGGTTACTTCATGGCCTGTGGGCATAAACACTGGGTCATACCCAAAACCATTCTGGCCCCGGGGTGCGTCAACGATTTCACCACTAACGATGCCGTCTGCGCAGAATTCACGACCGTCTGGGTGAACCAAAGCAACTGCACACACAAATCGCGCATCGCGGTTGGAACTAGGTAGCCCACTTAGTTGGTCGAGTAGTAGATCTACGTTTTTCGTGTCAGTTGCGTCACGCCCTGCCCATCGGGCCGAGAGCACCCCGGGTAAATCATTAAGCGCCGCAACACAAAGACCAGAGTCATCTGCCACTGCTGGTTCGCCAAACTCGCGTGCATAAGCGCGAGCCTTAAGCAAGGCATTGCCGACGAAGGTGCTCTCAGTCTCAGCAACCTCTAGCTGACGTGGTGCTGGTTGCACGTCGGCTGTCACCCCTAGCACCGACAAAATGCGGCGAATCTCAGCCACTTTGTGCGCGTTCGAAGTCGCTAAATAGATGGTTACGCCGAAGCACCCTTCGAACCGCTGGAGCTCA
>VGAH01000139.1 GCA_016870945.1 Actinomycetota bacterium
CACCATAACCGTCTACGGTCACAGGCCCAATAGCACGCAAAATACTCTGTAAGGCGATCGTGTCTAGCGCTATAACACCGTCAACAGGAGTAAGTCCACCTGCCTGCCATGCGGCTGCCATCTGGGGCCCGCTTACGGTGAAATCGGGGTGGCGATTAGCGTTGACGAATCGGTCTGATTGACCTCGTGCTGGGCCTAACGGTGTTGGAATTACCGAATCCCAAAAAATCTTTTCATTGTCAGGAAAGAACTTGGTACTGGTAGCACCCTTATTTGCGATGGTCATTCGTCCATCAGTCATCTCTAAAAGCGCTAGAGAAAGAGGTGCGCCACCACTTGCCCGCATCTCGGCCGGATTGCCTATTACGACCAAGTAACGCTTTGTGCCATTTGCTCCCAGAAGAAGAGGCAAACGCGGTAAGAGTCGCTGTGTCTGTTGCAAAGCGCGCGTCACGGTTGTCAAGCGCTCTGCCAACAAATCCCGAGCACCCTCAAGAACGCCAGCGCCAGGGCCAGCCACCGGCATGGCGGCCAACGCTTGCTGCGCCGAAATTGCTGACTGAGTTGCAACCCGAATAGGGGCACTAAGCCCGCCTAAGGCGCCGAGGTTTATTGCGCCGTTGGAAACTAGAGGAATTGAATTTGGTGCATCACCTGATACGTGTCCGTATAGGTCAACGACTGCGCCGATGGCGACCACGGTCGAATCGCTTGCACTAACGAATGAGCGAGACCCTTTTACAGATTGACCAAACCACGGTACCCATTCAACGACGCTTAGAGCAGGGCTATTTAATGAGACTGCGGCCGAGTCAATATCAGTTGCAGCCAAATCAATGTATTTCTTAGCGGATAGATAGTTCGCATCTTGCAAGGCGGTAACCGATTCGGTGATGTTGGCTCTGGCTGACTGCATGGAACGAAACGCCTCGAAAAGTGCCCACGAAACAAATACGACAAAGATCGCAGCAAGTAGTGCGATTGCCAAGAGAATCAGTAATTTGAACTTGGACTTCACGAAGAAGACGATTGTTGCGGAATTACTGAGTTTCGAGCTGCCCCAACCCTGCATAGAAAGTTCTGGTGTCGCCTTCAACCTTGCAGACCTTTCCTTCGATTTGAACAGGTATCGAAACATCAGCTTCGGCTGGCACTGACACCGTCAAACTTACTGGCACCGCAGAAACCTCTGGCGTCAATTCAATCGTTTGCTGAGTTGCTCCCTCGCCAATAATCACTGTTCTTTCAGTTTCACACGGCACGTTTCCAACATTGAGAGTGAGGGTGCCAGTTACCGACTCTGCCGTCGGATTCGTGACACGAATTGATGCCTCGGGTTGTACTAACCAATAGAAAACACCCGTGGCTACGTCTTCTGGGCCAGAGGTGCCGCGTACAACGTCAGGCACCAACGCGCTCGCTTTGCGTGCTTTGAGTCTGTCGATGCCAACATAAAGATCTCTCGGATCGCCCTTTACCACGCACGGCTCACCTTCGATGCTCAACTTCAAATCTGTCGCACCGCCAGGCTGTAATGCCACGACATAAACCTGTAGAGAAGTAACAGGAGTTACTTTGTCAACTTCGACAGTAGATGTTTGATCAGCAGAACTAAGTGTGACGGTATGAGGATCACCGCATTGA
>VGAH01000140.1 GCA_016870945.1 Actinomycetota bacterium
CGATAACCCGTTGACCAGCCCCACGGCAGCAGGTCGCGTTACTTATTCAAATGACGGTAAATATCAGGTTTCGCAGAATCAGAAGGTCTTACGAGTGGTCGCACATCGTTGGTCGAGCCCTGAGGTGGCAGAGAAGAAGTTCGAAGAATTTGCCGACGTGGCCTTGCGTTGCTTGAGTTTTGACCTTCAAACCGGCGACGGCGACTTCTCAATTAAATATGGTGATCAGGTTCTGATTTCTGAGCGTCAGATCTCTTTTCTCGGTGTGGGCGAACTGCTGCAGCTTTCAGGTTTCGTGGGCGATGTGACCTACACCGTTAACTTAAAAGACACCGAGGGCTTGGGCACCAAAGGTGGCGACTTAGTGCAGTGGTTAGAAGGGGCGCTGACCCGAGCCGACGCGGTTTGACGGCGTGGCGTAACATTCGCCAGTAGATATGGCGAAAACCAGCAAGCTTTACCGAAACCGTCAGCGCGCCGAGGTCGTTGAGCGCTATGCCAAGCGCCGCGCTGAACTCAAGGCGATCATCGTCAAACCCACTGCTACTGAGGCTGAAAAGGCCGCGGCTCGGGCTGAGTTGCTAAAGCAGCCCCGCGATGCATCGGCGACTCGTTTGCGTAATCGCGATGCGATTGACGGGCGTCCACGTGGTTTCTTGCGCAAGTTTGGGGTTTCGCGTCTTCGTTTTCGTGACATGGCCCACCGAGGTGAGTTACCGGGGGTAACGAAGTCCAGCTGGTGATGTGACGCCCGCCAAGTACGACACTTTGATTGTCGACTGGGGTGGGGTTCTTACCACCAGTTTGAACGACGCAGTAGCTGCATGGGCAGATCGTCGCGGTGTGCGACTTAGCGATTACTTCGAAGTGATGCGCCAATGGTTAGGCGATGCCGGCGGTATGGAGGCGGTCTTCAACCCGATTCATGCGCTCGAGCGCGGTGAAATGGAGATCCCCCATTTTGAAGAGCATTTAGCGGAGGCCTTGACGCGCGTGAGCGGGCACGAAGTGGTTTCAGAGGGCCTGGTTGAAGAGATGTTCGAATTTTTCGACCATGCACCTGACATGAATGGCCTGGTGCACCGGGCAAAACAACAGGGTCTGCGCACGGCTCTTCTATCGAATTCTTGGGGCAATAGCTACCCACGTGACGGGTGGGACGACATGTTCGACGCGGTTGTCATCAGCGGTGAGGTTGGTATGCGAAAGCCTGAACATCGCATCTATCACCACACGCTGGAACTACTCGACGCACCGGCTGAGTCATCTGTTTTCGTAGACGACTTGGTTCATAACGTCGCTGCCGCAGAAGAACTCGGCATGGCAGGGGTAGTGCATTCAAGCTACGAAGAGACTCTCGTGATCTTGGAAGAAAAACTTGGGGTGTCGCTGAGCTAGGCCGCCGGCGTCAAGCAGCGAGGCGTTTGCGCCCCATCACGTGCTGCCCCCGTCCAACCGTTTCTATACGATGACCCGAATGACCCGAAGCCTCGGATCACTCCTTGCGTGTGGAACGGCCACAGGGCTGCTCGCCGCGTTGGCTACCGCTTCTGTGCCCGCATTCGCCGCTGTTGATTTCGTTCCCGTCGCACCCACCGAAACCATTTCGGTTGAGGG
>VGAH01000141.1 GCA_016870945.1 Actinomycetota bacterium
CCACGTGGTCGAGGCAGCGCGTGAAGCTGCGTCGTCAGCAGCGAACCACCGCTACACCCCCGCCGCTGGGTTGCCCGAATTACGCGAAGCGGTTGCGGCTAGGTCTAGTGCGCGTGGTGTGCCCGCGGCGGCGGCAAACGTGATCGTCACCAATGGTGGCAAGCAGGCCATTTTTAACGCCATTGCAACGTTGATAAACCCTGGCGACGAGGTACTGATTCAGGCCCCGTACTGGGTGACTTACCCAGAAGTAGTCCGCATCTTCGGTGGAGTGCCCGTGATCGTGGCATCTGATGAGTCGACCGGCTACAAAGTGACTGTCGAAGAACTCGAGAGGGCCCGAACGCTCAAGACAAAGATGTTGTTGTTCGTCTCGCCGTCTAACCCGACTGGTGCGGTCTACGACGCAGACGAAATCAAGGCGATCGGGCAATGGGCGCACGAACATGGGTTATGGGTCTTAAGTGATGACATCTATCAAGACCTCGTTTTCGCGCCGGCGACTTTCTCTTCGATCGTCGGGTTGGTTCCTGAGTTGGCCGAGCGAACCGTGGTCGTGGACGGGGTCGCCAAGTCTTATGCGATGACTGGCTGGCGAGTGGGCTGGATGATCGGGCCAAAAGAGGTAATCGCGGGTGCAACGAATTTGCAGTCACACATGACTTCGAACGTGGCTAACGTCTCTCAACGTGCAGCGCTTGCGGCCTTGACGGGGCCACAAGGGGTTCTAGATGAAATGCGAGCAGCATTCGTGCGCCGCCGCGATGTGATGGTGAAGATGCTAAACGCAATTGACGGGGTTACTACGCCCACCCCACAAGGTGCGTTCTATGTGTACCCGTCAATTAAAGGTTTGCTCGGCCGAGAATTAGGCGGGCAGCTAATTGATTCGAGTGCCAGGTTCGCCGATGTCGCTTTGGATGTTTCGAAGGTTGCTGTCGTACCGGGTGAAGCCTTTGGCACACCTGGTTATTTGCGGCTTAGTTACGCGCTATCTGATGCCGACCTAATCGAGGGCATAACCCGCCTGCAACACTTAAGTAAGTCGGCAGTTAATTAGGAGGGGTTCGGGGGTTAGGTAGACCCCTGTTCGCTCTTTGACGCGATCACGAACTAGCGAGGCAAGCGTCATCACTTCTTCACAGCTGGCACCGCCACGATTTGTTATCGCCAAAACGTGCTTAGTTGAAAGTGCGGCTGCGCCAAAGGCGTAACCCCCGTGAAAACCGCAGTGCTCGATCAACCAGGCGGCACTCGTCTTCACGTCACGTGAACTAGTCGGCCACCTCGGTGCCAGCGTTGGTAAATCGGCTGCGGCAGCTTGTGAAAGCACGGGGTTTACGAAGAAAGAACCGACACTCCAGGTGTCGTGGTCGTTTTCATCAAGCACCATGCCGCGCGAACGCCTGAGCTCTAGAACGCCATCACGAGCCGCAGGCAACGGCACCCTTTCACCGCTTCTCACACCAAGGTGTTCTGCCAGCGCTGGGTAAGTGACAGGCAACGACTCCTTCGATTGCGTCAGCTCGAAGGTGACAGACAAAACCGCGTGTGACTGCGTACTCACTTTCAGGCGGCTGGTTCGATAACCGAATTGCCAATTCGTCTT